>JAHCMJ010000444.1 GCA_019192485.1 Cyclobacteriaceae bacterium HetDA_MAG_MS6
GGCCTTGATGCGACTTCTGTAAAAGGGCCAAAGCGCTTTGCAACTCGTTTTTCCGTGTTTCAAATTGGGCCTGAGTCTGTGCGTTGCGCATCGCCAACGCTGCCTTTGATATCTTCTGTGAGAGCATACGCTGCCTACCAGAGATGTTGATAGTCTTACCATCAGAACTGGCAGTTTTGATGGACCGTTGTACCAATAGCTGACTGATCGTAATTACCAGTCCGATGATGATCAAGGCTATCAGATAAGTCCTGGTTAGATTTTTCATTTTGTTCTATTTTTCGTTTTACTTGTTCTTAAATCATTACACATAACTATATAAAGAAATCACAAACTTGTTGAGTATTTCTCTATTCGCTAGTTTCCTGGGATGAAAGACCAGTTTTGAAATCCATGGGATTTCCGGTTGCTTTAGAAGCAACAGTCACATGTATGCTAGTTGTGTGGTATGAGCTATGTAAATACGAGTATCCGTAGTCACGGACATCTACATGCTATACTCGAAGTTATGAGATGGGCTGATCGTTTTCCTCAGATATGCTGCAATCGGTTCCTTGGGGGAGTTCGAAGCATGCAGAGGAATAGTGATAAGTCAATTTCATAGCTGTTGGTTGTTTTAATGGGTACTAAAGTGTAATGCTTTGGTAAGAAATAAAACCGAGTTGGGCCAAGTCTAAATTTTTGACGCTGAGTGGGTAAAATCAGTGCATAAACCTAATTCTGTCACTTCAATCAGAGACATGTATGTTTTGTAGTCAACGCAAATGCTATCTGTTTGACACTCTAATTCCTGTTTAAATGTCTATTTCGAAAGGCTAGACCACCACGTTCACAATTCTATTGGGTACGACGATCACTTTCTTAGGTGGTTTGCCTTGGATCCACTTTTGAATAGTCTCCGAAGCTAGTACTTCGCTTTCGATATCTTCTTTTGCCATATTTGTAGGAAATGTCATTTTAGCTCTCATTTTTCCATTGACAGACACGGGGTACTCAAATGTATCTTCCTTAAGATATTGTTCTTCTACCTTGGGGAAACTGGCTTTTACTACTGACGTTTGATGTCCTAACTGGTGCCATAATTCCTCTGCAAGGTGTGGAGCAAATGGGCTTATAGCAATGACCAAGGGCTCTAAAGCAGCTCTCTTATTGCATTTCAAATTGGTGAGTTCGTTGACGGCAATCATAAAGGTGCTTACCGAGGTATTAAGGGACAATTGTTCAATGTCGGCCTCGATTTTTTTCAATGTCCCGTGAACGATCTTCAGCTCTTCCGCGGAAGGTGTCTCTTCACTGACCTGAAATTGCTCTCCCTTGAAAAAAAGGCCGTGAAATTTTCGAAGAAATTTAAAGACTCCTTCGATGCCATTGGTATTCCACGGTTTACTCTGCTCCACGGGTCCTAAGAACATTTCGTACATGCGGAAGGTATCTGCTCCATAGCGAGCAATCAGCTCATCTGGATTGACTACGTTAAACTTGGATTTTGACATTTTCTCAACCTCCGACCCACAGACGTATTGACCATCTTCCAATTCGAATTGTGCATCCTTCGCATCAGGTCTTGATTTCCGAAAAGCCTCGATATCCAAAACGTCATCTTTGACGATATTGACATCCACATGAATGGGTGTGGTTTCGTATTGCTCTTGCAGCCCCTTTGATACAAACTTGCTCTCACCATTGACGCGGAAAGCAAAGTTGGATCGACCCTGGATCATACCTTGGTTAACAAGCTTCTTGGCATACTCATCGACCTGTACAAATCCTCTGTCATACAAGAATTTGGTCCAAAACCTGGAGTATAGTAGATGACCAGTAGCATGTTCTGAACCTCCCATATAGAAGTCCACTTCTTTCCAGTACTTTAAAGCTTCTTCTCCTGCAAAGGCCTCCGTATTAGTAGGATCCATATACCGAAAAAAGTACCATGACGAACCGGCCCATCCCGGCATCGTCGTCAATTCGTAAGGTGATCCATCAGTAGTCGTCCAGTTTTGCGCTCGACCCAATGGTGGTTCGCCGTCTTCCGTTGGTAGAAACTTATCGACATCCGGAAGCTCTAAAGGTAACAGGTCGTCCTCAAGAAGTGTCGGAGTATCATTGCCGTAATACACCGGAAAAGGTTCTCCCCAATATCTTTGCCTCCCGAAAACAGCATCTCTGATTCGGAAGTTTACCTT
>JAHCMJ010000445.1 GCA_019192485.1 Cyclobacteriaceae bacterium HetDA_MAG_MS6
TTTTGCCAAGAAGATCAAGAAGGTGATGATGGAGACTTCAGACAATAAGGTCCCTCCCTATGACCCCAAGCTTCCGCCGGTGGTCGACATTCACAAAATACAGTCGATGCTGCCTCATCGGTATCCTTTTTTAATGATTGACAAGATCTTTCACTTGGATGATGAGACGGTGGCAGGAATTAAAAACGTGACGATCAATGAACCTTTTTTTCAAGGACACTTTCCCGGAAACCCTGTCTTCCCCGGTGTGTTGCAAGTGGAGGCAATGGCACAGATTGGCGGGATTTTGGCTTTGAACGCGCAGGAAGATCCTGAGAATCACTGGACCTATTTTCTGGGCATTGAAAATTTCAAGTTTCGAAAAATGGTCTCACCAGGGGACACCCTAATCATTCGATGTGATCTACTAGCGCCCATTAGACGAGGGTTTGTGAAAATGAAAGGTACTGGCTACGTAGGCAACAACCTGGTATGCGAAGGGGTCATGACAGCAGTAATTGTCAAAAAAGACGCATGATCAGCCCATTGGCCCACATTCACCCTGATGCTCAAATTGCCGATGATGTCGTAGTGGAACCCTTCACAACCATTGCGGCAGATGTGGTAATCGAGCAAGGATGCTGGGTAGGACCAAATGCTAATATCCTGGACGGTGCACGTATTGGAAAAAATTGCAGGATATACGCTGGTGCTCAGATTGCATGTTTACCCCAGGACCTCAAGTTCGACGGTGAAAAAACGATAGCCAAAATAGGAGAAAACACTGAGATCAGGGAGTTCGTGACCATCTCCAGAGGCACTTCGCAACGCCAAAAAACCACTATAGGCGGTAACTGTCTCATCATGGCCTATGCCCACGTCGCACATGATTGTGATATTGAAGATCACTGCATTTTGGGCAATGCAGTACAGGTGGCAGGTCACGTTCATATCGGGGAGTATGCTATTATCAGCGGTACCAGTGCTGTGCATCAGTTTGTGAAAGTTGGCCCTCATGTCATGATCTCGGGTGGATCGCTGGTCAGAAAGGACGTGCCGCCATACATCAAGGCCGCACGCGATCCATTAAGCTTCACAGGTATCAATTCAGTGGGGTTGAAGCGTAGAGGATTCTCAGCTGAGCAGATCCATGACATCCAGGAAGCTTTCAGAATCTTGTATCAGAGTGGGATCAATAACACGCTCGCCATCGATACCATGATAGCGGAAATAGCACCTTCCGTAGAACGTGATGCTATCATCCGTTTCGTGAAAGAGTCCGAGCGTGGTATCATTCGAGGACCGGAATAACAAAACATGCAGGTAACACTGACCAACATTGGGAAACGCTTTAACCGTGAATGGATATTTCGATCGCTATCCCATGAGTTCGCAGACAAATCCTGTACCGCGATAACTGGTCCTAACGGGTCCGGGAAAAGTACCTTGCTCAAGATCATCTCCAGTTTCCAATCCCCTACAAACGGCCAGGTTGGATTCAAACAACCCAATGATCAGGCCATATTGGAGGAAGAACTACCCCTAAAAATTAATTTCGTTGCCCCCTACCAGGAGCTAATTGAGGAGTTTACGCTAAGAGAACATTTGAACTTCCATTTTTCCTTTAAAACTCCAGTCATCAACCAGCAAGAAATGATGGTGAGGGCCCGACTGGTAGATGCTCAGGACAAATATGTAGCAGAGTTCTCCTCCGGAATGAAGCAGAGACTTCGGTTGATGCTAGCTTTTTTTTCCACTTCAGGGCTCATTTTGTTAGATGAGCCGACGTCTAACTTAGATGAACAAGGGATAGCATGGTTTCAGGAGGAGCTTGCTCAGATTATTTCGAAGAATACTATCATAATTGCCTCCAATCAACGTTACGAGTACGAATTAGCTACTGATCGTATCAATCTCTCTGATTTTAAGCCCGCCGAAAAATAAAATCCGGTTAGGTAAAAATTAGAAAAAATTATATTTTTGGTAGTATCGAATAGAAATCTTAATCTAACAACAACACAATGAAACACATTCGAAACCTATTGACTATGTCGGCGTTTCTTTCCCTAGTCATCTTCATCAGCTGTGGAGGTGGAGGCGGAGACGACGAGCCTGATACTCCACCAGCAGCAAGAGCTACCGGTGTAAACCTATCCGCTGGAACCTGGGTACCTCAAGCAAATGGTGTAACCTTTGAGGGCA
>JAHCMJ010000446.1 GCA_019192485.1 Cyclobacteriaceae bacterium HetDA_MAG_MS6
CGTCACGTCGAACCGGAGCGCAGAGTAGGGAGACGTCTCCTGAAAGAGGTGTAATCATCTTATCTTCAAGGAGACTTCTCCTCCCTGCGATTGTCGAAGTGACGCTAAGCTCTCCTATGCGCTGGAATGTGAGGGGGTTCCCCGTTAAACGGGTTGAGCCTACCAATGTGATTGGAGCCAACAGCAATAGCACGCTTGACTGCATCCTGTCCATATTTATTCCGCATGCGATCCATGGCCTGGTAGAGGTTGCACATCTCCTCAGTATCATCTAATAAGTTGATTTGATGACCTCCACCCACAAGTCCGGCATACCTGACCCCGATGAGTCTTATTCTCAGTCGTCTTTCATACAAGCGCTGAAAGAGTTCCTTGACAACTTCTATTAGCACGTGGTCATTAGAGGTATAGTCGACTCTTTTCTGTTTGGAAAACACACTGAGATCAGCATAGCGAATGCGGACAGTTACGATAGAGGTGAGTTTGTTGCCATTACGAAGTTGCAGTGCCAGGTTTTCGGCCATGGCGATCATCAGACTTGTCATTTTTTTGATATCTATCGTATCTCGCTCAAAGGTACGCTCCAGCCCAATTGATTTACGTTCGTGATATTGGATGATGGGGCTAGGATCGATAGCATTGCACTTGTTCCAGATACTTAGGCCATGCTCACCAAAACTTGACCTCATAAATTTCTTAGGCATTTCCTGGATGGTTTTCACTTTCCATACGCCCATCTCTCTGAGTTTGTAAAAGGTTTCTTTGCCAACTCCGGGAATTTCCATCACTGAGAGAGGTGATAAGAAATCCTTCTCAGTTCCATACTCTACTTGCAAGAATCCATCAGGTTTAGCTTGATTGGTGCCCACTTTAGATACGGTCTTGTTGATAGACATTCCTATTGATAGTGGCAGCCCAGATTCCTTAATGATTCTCTCTTTCAGCTCTTTGGCCCACTGCAAGCTGCCGAAAAACTTATCCATTCCCGTTAGGTCAATATAAAACTCATCAAAAGAGGCTTTTTCAAACGATGGAGCTTCTTCTTTGATGATATCAGAGACAATCCTGGAGAATTTTCCATAAAAACCACTATTGCCACGTATGATAACAGCATCAGGGCAAAGTGTTTTTGCTAATTTCATTGGCATATTGGAGTGGACACCGAATTGCCTGGCTTCATAACTACAGGATGCAACCGTACCCCTACCTGTTATACCGCCTATAATCACCGGAATGCTATTTAAATTAGGGTTAAGTAATCTTTCGCAGGATACGAAAAAGGTATCCAAATCAAGATGAAGAATTGTTCTGATCATAAGAACCACATTGAAAATACCAAAAATATTAGTAATAATCAGAAAATAAAAGAGATTCCAGGAAAGCAATTTTAATGAATGAAAAAATGTTTGATTCGCCACACAAATCCGTAGGATAAATAGTATATTAGAGGATATGTTCAAGATTTAATTGAACTATTCCTGTAACCAGCATGAGAAATGATAGAAACACAAATTTTGGTACTTACTGAGCTTGCTGCTCGAGATGGAGAGATTGATGAAAAGGAACAGAACCTGATCATGAAGATTGGTAATGCTCATGGTTTGACTGATGATGCCATCGAAGATCTTATGGATCAATCAGGGAACATCGATTATGACTCGCTAGCCGAAAAAGATCGGTTTGACATGTTGTATCATGTGGTACAATTGATGAAAGTAGATGGTAAGATCTTTGATGAGGAGATCAGCTACTGCATGAGCATCGCTCAGAAATTAGGCTATCCTCTAGAGGCAGTTATGGAGCTTTACGGTTTCGTACACGCCAATATTAAGTTTACCCATGAGATCAACTCTCTGAAAAGAAAATATAGTAGAATGGTAGCAGCAGCATAACCCCCCGGACAATTCTGGAAAGAGGTAGGTTTGTCGAGCACGAGTCGTTAGTAAAAAAGCACCAACAACGGCTAAAACATACATATTCAGAAAAGCCATGTCGAACCGTAGCATAGCGGAGGGAGACTTCTCCTTTCGTCGAAGTGACGGTAACGGGCAAAGCTCCAACCGGTTCAC
>JAHCMJ010000447.1 GCA_019192485.1 Cyclobacteriaceae bacterium HetDA_MAG_MS6
CTTTTCGTTGTTACCGGCGATGACAACACTAACCTGGTCGCTTGCCTGACGGCCAGACAAATCCACGGGTCCATTAAAATTGTCGCACGCAGTAAGGAAGTATCCAATTCTCAGAAACTAAAACGAGCTGGCGCCAATCAGGTGGTCACTCCCAATTTTATCGGGGGCTTGAGGATGGCTTCTGAAATGCTGAGGCCTACTGTCACATCATTTCTAGATGAAATGATGCGGTCCAATTTCAACCAAAGATTAGAGGAAGTTATCATCCCACCCAATTTTGATGGATGCACCATTAAGGAGCTTCCTTTATCTGATCTGCCTGACACATTACTATTAGCTCTTAGACAGAAAGATACTTGGATCTACAACCCTTCGAAGAGTACTGAGCTGATCTCCGGCGATGCAGCTATTTTCATGACAACTCCAGGAGAAAGGAAAAAACTTGAGGATAGAATAACGAAGTGAGTACAGACTATATCGATACTACTTCGAATTCTGTAAACAACCCATCAGGTACCGTTTCCAAAACCTTAACCTCCGATAAATCACGATCTCCACGATCATCAGATAACAATATGTCTCCCGTCTGCTGGTAGTTCCCCCAGGGAAGTACAAAGTTTGGCTCATCCTGTGCCAGATTCTGGTAGTAGGCCCATTGCTTGACCAGACGTGACTCGGCGCTGATCCAAACATCATAAGCATTTTGCGGAGTCACACCCACTTCATTGAAAGTCAATCGAATCTTATCAGCTTCCTCTCCTGTCTGCGTTGAGTCCTCGCCAAGGTAAGTTAGCGTGACCCCAGAATCTTTGAGTTTGAAAGGCATTACCAGCCAATAGGCGTCATTGATCCACATTCTTTGTCCCTGCTCCAAATATTTTGATATACTGTCTGCCTCTGTAATTTCCTGACCGTTTTTCCAAACTTTGCCGGTTTTATCATTGATATTCATCAATATCGTGAGATCTGACTTCTGGGACTCAATTCGAACCTGACCTGTTTGTTTGTCCCATACGTGCTTGCGGACTCTAAAAAAGTTCCAAGACAGATATCGTGTAGCGTCCCAATTTTTGCGACCGCCCATAGCATCCATTACTTTGTCCGCCAGAACCACGGCGATGGCATCGGAGCCCTCCACATCGAAGCCTTCCGCGGGTAAGTTGATGTTTTCTGCTATGTCCGCTACTGCCTCGTGAGACTTAGGATTTGAACAGCATGTGGCTAATACGACTAATGTTATAGCCCAAATTGCCTGTATTGAATATTGGTTTTTCATTCCTTAAGTTTAATTAAAACATAGCTAAATATGAGCAGAATGGATTGTTCGAGGTTTCGATTGGTATCATTTTCACCAAAAAAACTCCTTGTCTTCATGATGAAAGTCTATATTTCTTAGCAAAGTGAGCAGCCATAAAAAAAGTGGCACAAGTCAGTTGGTTCAACTCAAAGACATTGCGCCACCAAAATTCAGTTGGCTTATCGCGAACCTTTGAACTTATCAAATCGCGAAACATTTCTTTTGCGAGGATAGATGTTATCCTCGATATTAACGTCAGCAGTTTTGGCAAAAGGATCCAGCACCAGATTAGTCACTTCCTGCTCTTTGACAAATACTTTTGTAATCTCTTCCTCATTTTTCCGCCATACTTCCGCAGGAAGTTGTTCGAGTTCTTTTGACCCATCTGCATAGGTCCATTCGATAATCAGGGGCATGACCAGACCACCATTGTTTTTGAAAGTGACTTCGTAGAAAAATTTGCCTACCATTTCTTCTTTTATAGCTTTTCCGTCCACATTGCCCATAAACTCTTTGTACGGGTTTTTATCTCCCTCGAAGAAGAATGTACCTGTACCTATGGATAGCGTGCTATCGCCACCGATATTATTGTTCACTGCCTGGATTTCCCTAGTCTCTAAACCATTCTTCTCATCAAACATCCTATATCCTTTTACTTTGTCGACGGCAATATCGACGTTGTCGGTGGTATAGAACCACCCT
>JAHCMJ010000448.1 GCA_019192485.1 Cyclobacteriaceae bacterium HetDA_MAG_MS6
CGCCGATATTTATGACAATGGCATCTATTTAACTGGCGGCGGAGCATTGTTGAGAGGTTTGGATAAACGTCTGGCTATGAAAACTAAGCTACCTATTCATATTGCAGAAGATCCCTTGAGAGCCGTTGTTAGGGGCACTGGCCTGGCTTTGAAAAACCTGAGTACCTATAAGCCTGTCTTGATGACTTAGATGCGAAACTTACTTGAGTTTCTTCACCGATATAGAATTTTTGGATTTTTCCTACTACTGGAAGGGTTGGCTTGGTGGTTAATCACAAGTTACAACAGCTACTACAACGCCTACTTTTTCAATTCATCCAATCGCCTGGCAGCATCTATCAGCCAAGCCACAAACAATAGTGTTGATTACTTCGAGTTAAAAGAGGAAAACACCAGTCTAGCACGTGAAAATGCTTTGCTTAGGCAGCAAATTGCTAATCTCAATGCCCTGAAAATTAACTCTGATACTTCTTTTTCTGCTTTTCAGGTTTTACCCGCGCGAGTGATCAATAGTACGCATAGGCGAAGTGCCAATTTTTTGACGCTAGCTCTAGGCGCTGACCAAGGTGTGCAACCAGAAATGGGGGTAGTTGGCAAAAACGGTGTGGTTGGCGTTGTTAGGTCAGTGAGTAAAAATTTTGCGACAGTGACCTCATTGCTGCATCGAGACCTGATGGTTTCTTCCCAATTGAAGAATACAAAGACATTGTGCACAGTCCAATGGAACTCGCTTAGTCCGATTAGGTCAGAAGTTAAATTTATTCCGAGACACATCCCCATCGCCGTTGGTGATACAGTAGAAACATCAGGATTTAATGCCGTCTTTCCGGCAGGGCTTGTGATAGGGACTTTGGATGATGTCGACCTACCTGAAGAGAGTCCTTTTTACTCCGCTTCCATATCACTTGCAACAGATTTTACCTCGTTTGACTTCGTATACGTCATCCGAAATAAGCAGAGGTCTGAGCGAGATAGTTTGGAGGCTCAACTACCCATGCCACTATGACTAGGATCAATTACACTCAGCAGGCTATCCAATTTCTGGTGTATGTGATGATCCAACTACCCTTATTGTATAAGTATATCTTATTTGATCGTGCCATTGGTTTTTTCTACGTTGGCTTTCTTTTGCTAGTCCCCTATGGCCTCAATAGCATATTTAGTTTGATAGCCGGGTTCATGACCGGTCTTTTGATCGATATTTTCAGCAACACTCCTGGCATACATGCGTCGGCTTGCACACTTATTATGTTTGTCAGAGACTACTGGCTTCGAACCTCCATAGGTGTTCCGGAGGAGGATATCAACATCTCAATTTACCAACTTGGCTTTAGGAGGTTTTTAGTTTACTCGCTCCCTCTAGTTTTCATCCATCATTTGCTGGTTTTTTCTATTGAACATGGTACGATGTTGGGGTATTTCAAAATTGTCATGTCAAAAGTCTTTTATAGTACTCTGTTGTCATTTATCAGCATATTATTAGTAAATTATCTGATAGCTAAGAGGACCCGAAAGGTATGAACGGCAGACTGTTCCTCATTCGTACATTCATCATTATTGGGATACTTGTCCTTTCTATTAGACTGTTTTCGCTACAGGTAATTGAGGAAGAGTACAAGGTTGCCGCGGAGAATAATATCGTCCAAAAAATCACAGAATATCCTTATAGAGGTTATATCTACGATCGTAACAACGAACTGATCGTCCAGAACGAACCGGTGTATGATCTTTCTATCATTCCAAGAGAGATGGATCTCACTGATTCCGGTAAGGTCAAAAGTCTTTTAAACCTTAGTCAGGATGATTTTTTAGCAAGGTATCAAAAGGCCCGTAGGTACTCTAAGTATCTGTCTTCGATATTTGACGAAATGATCCCAAATGACGTTTTTGCTCAAATCCAGGATCGCCTCGTTGACCTCAAAGGCTTCAATGTCTCTACCAGAACGGTCAGAGCTTATAACCATCAATCTTTAGCCAATGTGTTAGGTTAT
>JAHCMJ010000449.1 GCA_019192485.1 Cyclobacteriaceae bacterium HetDA_MAG_MS6
GACGTGTCCTGGCTACCGATGGCGGGAGCGATTCTTTTTGGGTAAGTGTAGATGGGACTAATACAATACGATTGGTAGCCAATACTGCATCCGGTGGTCCAAACCTTGATCGCATCAATGTAACAGTGTCATCTGCCCCTTCTGGTGTTTCGGCAGCTTTTATAGAAGCGGAGAGTGGTACCCTCGAGTCACCCATGCAGGCTTTTGGTGATGTTAATGCCTCTAATGGGCAATACGTCGGTGTTACGGGTGTGAGCTCCACCGGTAGTGTACCAGCAACAGGCAAGACCAGCCTTTCTGTGGACCTGGAAGCAGGAACTTACAAAATATTTGGACGTGTCCTGGCTACCGATGGCGGGAGCGATTCTTTTTGGGTAAGTGTAGATGGAGGTACGGCCTATAAGTGGAATAGTATCCAGCTATCTACCACATATATATGGGATGAAGTACACGATGCCGATAATTCAAACACCGTTGTAACTTGGACGCTGTCTGCTGGTAGTCATACCATAGATTTCTATTACCGTGAGTCAAACACTAGACTGGATAGGGTGTATATCACCAAAAACGGAGATACTCCAGAAAGCGCCGGGGGTCGCCTAGCGATGGATGATGCAATTAAAAGCAACATACAGGATGTCGTTAAATTGTATCCAAATCCTGCACAGGAGAAAATGATTTTAGATTTAGGTCATCTAAAACAGGCGCAGGTAATGGTTTTTGACCTTCAGGGAAAAATCATTACGACAAAAGTATACCAAGATAGCCCTATGGATTTAGAGCTACCCAGAGGTATATATGTACTAAAGGCTATTCATCCAGAAAAGACTTTTTCAAGAAAACTCATCTTCCAATAATAAGCTATATGCCAAGGCTCCTTTATGGGGCCTTGGTGTTTGCTTCTGAAAAGTGGAGAATTCGTTCGACTTCAGGATGACACTGTTCAAGTATTTTTTACATACAACTACTTGATGTTTTATCCTCAGTGGGACTTTAGGTGCTGCAATCATTACTAATCAATTTTATTACACTATGGAGAAACCAACTATTTTAATGTTCATGTGTCTACTTTCCTGTTTGGGGATTTTGGCACAGACCACGGTAGAGTCGAGAGTGAGCTCTACCAGTGACGACGCTGAGGAGACCCTCTCTACAGGGGCGGTAAGTCTCACCAGCAATGACCTGGATATTCGGAGTAGCGACCTGAATGCCATGCGGTTTCAACTGAACGTGCCTCAAGGGGCGACGATTCAGGATGCCTGGATTGAGTTCAAAGCAAAGGATACTAATTCAGGAGCTAACACTTTTACATTCAGTTGCCAGGATTCGGATGATGCCGCTGCTTTTGGCTCAGGGTCTGGTAATCTTACGGCAAGGACTAAAACTAGTGCAACGGTCAACTGGAATGTGCCCGACTGGACACTTGATCAGACTTACAACTCCGTAGATTTTGCTGCTGCTGTACAAGAAGTAGTAGATCGGAGTGGTTGGAATGCCAACAACCACATAGTCGTTTTCGTGGAGGCTAGTGGTGCTAATAAGCGCGCTGCAAAAACCTATGATTTTAATGGCAATGACAGTGAGTCTCCTAAGCTGGTGGTGACCTACCAAACCTCTGGTGGAGGTGGAGGATCCACTTCAGAAGTACAGGCGGAGAGCTTTTCAGCTGAGTCTGGCACATCAGTTTCTTCAGGTAATTCAGGCTTCACCGGTACCGGTTATGTGGATTATGGAGGTAATGGCACCTTTGCCGAATGGGTGGTCAACCTATCAGGAACGACTGCTGATTTTGTTTTTAGATATGCAGTGGGAGTGGCCGGCCAAAACCGAGTATGCGACCTGCTGATCAATGGCAACCCTGCAGGCTCTGTAAATTTCAACTCTACCGGGGGATGGTCTACCTGGGGC
>JAHCMJ010000450.1 GCA_019192485.1 Cyclobacteriaceae bacterium HetDA_MAG_MS6
GATAGCTTCAAGCCATCAGGTGGCAATTGGAGAATTCCTGGAAGTGTCCGGTTCTCTGCAAAACCTGGGAGAAAGCGCCAGTATGGATGGGGACATGGATATCTTTCTATCTGCAGATTCTATACATGACGGAGGAGATATCCATTTGTCTCAATTGGAATACGAAAGCGTTGGGCCACAAGGAGACGAAAGCTCTGTATTTGAGTTTAGCACTACCACTGAGCTTCCCAAGTATGTCGCAATAGGCGATTACTTTCTGATCGTGAAGGCTGATATTGGCAATAGGACACCCGAAGCTGATGAAGGCAACAATACCGCCTACATGCCGATAGAAGTTGTCGATGGTCTTATTGATTTAAAAGCCTTTGAGCCATCTCTGCAAGCAATGCAATTTTCTCCAAATGAAACATTAAACTTCAATTATAGTTTTCAGAACGTTGGCAACACCAGATCACCTGGGGGATTCTTTCGCGTTTTGCTCTCGGAAGATTCGATCCCTGATAGGCAAGACGAGGGGTTGAGTAGTGGCTCCTTTTCCGCTCTTGAGCCAGGTGACTTTGTAAGTAGAGGCACACAAACCGATATCGATCTTAATCAAAGTCCCGGGGATTACTACGTGATCCTGGAAGTTGACTATCGGCATGAAATTCCTGAAACGGACGAAGTAAATAATATCTCCTTGCTGCCCATTACCATTGTTGCACCTGATATCGATCTGACTATCCTGGATGCCGGACTGGATCAAGCAACAGTGGAGGCTGGGCGAAATGTTCGGACTGATGTAGTTATTAAGAATATCGGGAATACCTATTCTGGTCGTAGTAGTTATGGTTTTTTTCTATCTGCAGACAGTATTTTTGATGAATTGGACCCACTCCTTACTAGTCGAGTGTTTCCAGAGCTAGCTTCCGGCGAAGAACGTAGACTGGTGGCAAGCTTCTCTGTACAGGAGCCCGGCGAATATTATGTTTTTGCGAAGGTAGACGAGTCCAATGCGATCTTCGAAACCAATGAATCCAACAATGTAGCCAGTACGAGGCTTACCGTGACCCCTGGCTCTCCGGCGACCAATACCTCATCTTTGCTCGTCATTGAAGAGTTCACAGCAGGTGATACGACGGTCTTGCAGGGTAGAGAACTCCTCGTTTCGGCGAAAATAAGAAATGATGGGGAGGCGACACCTTCTCGCACTCGGATGTTTGTGTCTTTGTTTAGTGATCCCGAGGGGTTTGATCAGGTGACAAGCACGATTAGGATTATCAATTTTTCCAATCCTGGTCCGGGAGAATCCGCAGTCTCTTCATCGGATATCACTCTCAATGTGAAACCTGGTGATTATTTTATGGTAGCTTCTTTGGGGGCAGACCGACGTATTTTGCCTGTCACCGTGGAAGCGACTGACGTTGACCTTGATCTCTTCCATGCGGCCATCCAGCGCAATGAGTTTGTCAGTGGAGAAGGAATCCAATTGACCGCTCAAATTATTAACAACGGTACGCAAACATCTCGAGGTGGACTTTCTGGTGATGTCATGGGTGTCTACTTATCTGTGGATGATCAACTGGACTCCAGGGACGTGGCATTAGCAACACGCATCAGGATCCCTGATTTGTTACCCGGGGAGTCTGTCGCTGTCAACAATAGCTTTTCACTGCCGTATGGCCTTGGGTTTGGAAACTTTAATCTGATCATCAGAGTGGATGATGAACTGTTTTTCGAGGAGGAGAATAAAACTAACAATACATACGTGGTACCTATCACCCTACTGGAAAGCTATCCGGATATTGCTTTTGAAGACGCCTCGATTAATCGTCGGGAAGTTAGTGGAGGGGGGTTCATAGACTTTAGAGGAACGCTTTCAAACACTGGGCTTTCCTTCTTCGAGGATTTTGCAGTTACT
>JAHCMJ010000046.1 GCA_019192485.1 Cyclobacteriaceae bacterium HetDA_MAG_MS6
GCTCATCGAAAAATTGAATCGAAAAGGGCTTTCTGACGTTATCATTGATCCGGGGTTCGGTTTTGCTAAGGATGTAGATCAAAATTTTCGACTTCTTGCTGAGATGGAGCATTTTCAGATACTTGGCCGACCATTGCTGGCAGGATTGTCCAGGAAGTCAATGATTTACAAAACGTTAGAAATCACCCCCGAAGAAGCGCTAAATGGGACGACAGTGCTAAATACATTAGCTTTGTTGAAAGGTGCCGATATACTGAGGGTGCATGATGTGAAACCGGCTTTAGAAGCCATTAAACTAGTTAAAAAAGCGACCAGTGATACTAGCGATTAAACTGGGTTTTTTAGAAATAACAATTGTCGATATCATCGACATGCTATTTGTGACAGTGCTCCTCTATCAGGTGTATAAACTGATGCGAGGTAGCGTGGCTATCAAAGTATTTCTCGGATTTTTGTCATTGTACCTGATATACCTGGTGGTGAATGCCGCTCGGATGGAGTTGCTGAGCAGCATATTGGGGCAGTTTATGGGGGTTGGTGTATTGGCGGTTATCATCCTTTTTCAGCAGGAAATTAGAAAATTCTTACTGCTTGTAGGTCGCACCACTGTATTTGACGAGGCCAACGTCATCAACAGTTTCAGGTCTATCTGGTCCGGATCAGGCAGAAATGGTAAGGCCAATGTGGCTCCTATTATTGATGCTGCCAAGACCCTTGGCGGGACTAATACTGGTGCGCTTATTGTAATCTCTCGTAATTCGGAGTTAAAGTTTTATGCAGAGTCAGGTGATCGAATGGATGCCGAGATATCCAAGCGACTCCTATTGGCTATTTTTAATAAATATAGTCCGCTCCATGATGGTGCTGTGATCATCCACAACAACCGAGTGGTAGCAGCTCGGTGCATACTGCCAGTAACTGAGCGAGACGATATACCAGCAAACTTTGGTCTTCGGCATCGTGCCGGTGTAGGTATGTCTGAGGCGACAGATACTTTGATCTTGGCTGTGTCAGAAGAGACAGGTCAGATATCGATCATGCGCAATGGAGAAATCCTCCACAACCTTTCTCAAAAAGAGTTGCGTTCGGCCATCAATGACTACCTCTATGAAAACATCAAGGAGAAGGTCACCTCGCCGAGTGTCTTGGATGCTGTGAAAACGGAGGAAAAGGAGGAGCAAATAGACGCTGAAGCCGCTGTCAAAACAAGTTGATCCTATTCTCTTAAATCACCCCAAGATCCTTTCCAACTTCGGTAAAAGCCGCAATAGCTTGATCCAGGTGGCTCTTGTTATGTACTGCAGATAACTGCACACGAATACGAGCTTGTCCTTTAGGTACTACCGGAAAGTAAAAGCCGATGACATATATTCCTTTTTCGATTAATGCGGCCGCCATTTTTTGTGAAAGTACGGCGTCATATAGCATAATGGGTACAATGGGATGGCTACCTCGTTTGATGTCAAACCCGGCTTCGGTAATTTTTTGACGAAAGTAGGCTGTATTGCTTTCCAGCTTATCTCTGAGCGCTGTCGTCTCGCTCAATAAGTCAATCACAGCTATAGAGGCACCAGTGATAGAAGGCGCAAGGGTATTGGAGAAAAGATAGGGTCTGGACCTCTGACGTAGGATCTCAATGATTTCCTTTTTGCCTGAAGTAAATCCACCGGAGGCTCCACCCAGGGCTTTACCCAAGGTTCCAGTGATGATATCCATTTTGTCTATCACATTGTGATGCTCGTGCACTCCCCTGCCGGTTTTGCCCATAAAGCCTGTAGAATGGCATTCATCTGACATGACCAAGGCATCGTACTTTTCCGCAAGTGCACAAATTTTATCTAACTGGGCAATGGTGCCGTCCATGGAGAATACGCCGTCTGTCACAATAATCTTACATTTCGCATCTGAAGCCTCCTGCAATTTGGCTTCCAGATCTTCCATATTATTATGCTCATATCGGTATCGCTGAGCTTTGCACAATCGCACACCATCGATGATCGAGGCATGATTCAAGGCATCTGAAATGATGGCATCTTCCGGCCCCAATAGGGGCTCAAACACCCCTCCATTCGCATCGAAGGCTGCGGCGTATAAGATGGTGTCTTCAGTGCCCAGGAAAGCAGATATTTTTTGTTCCAGCGTTTTGTGTATATCCTGAGTGCCACAGATGAATCTTACGGATGACAAACCGAAGCCATGGGAGTCAATAGCCTCTTTTGCTGCCTGGATGATCTTTGGGTGAGAAGAGAGGCCCAAGTAATTGTTTGCGCAGAAATTGATAACTTCTTTGCCATCCTCTAGTTTTATGATAGCATCCTGGGGTGTAGTGATGATGCGTTCTGATTTGAACAGCCCGGCTGCCTTGATGTCAGCGAGTTCCTTATCAAGTTTGGTTTTCAGTGTCGTATACATGTTTCTATTTTTTGATTCGGGGTTGAATCCTGGGTTTGGCCTTTGGTGTTTTGGACTCGGTATCAGATTTTACCTCCAGAGCTAAAGGGTAGGTTCGACGAATTTGATTGATCAGAAACAACTTCTGACTGGTAAAGCTATTGGGGTGCATTTGATGAAATAATGTTTTGAATTCATCAAACTGTCCTTGGTCACCTTTCCGATATAGGTCAGGGTCAATTTTTTTCTCCCTGAGGTAAGTCTCAAAATCTTGATCCATAGGAGCAAATTTAAACTTGTCATATGAATTTCGTAATGCGTTTTAGAATTTAAGCTTATAGAATATTATTTTATCCTATCTCAAAAAAGATCAAATAAGTATTTTTGCGTACCCCTTAACAACGTTAACATATGAAGAAAATTTTGGTAATAGGTGCTGGAGGTCAGTTAGGAACTGAGCTTACTATAAAGCTCAGAACCATCTTCGGTAAGGATAATGTTGTGGCCTCTGATATTCGGGATGTAAACGAGAGTATTCAGGATGGACCAGTTGAAAAGCTCGATGCCATGGATGCTAAAGCTCTTCGAGAGATCGTTAAAAAGCATCAAGTTGAGGAGGTATATCACCTTGCAGCCATACTTTCGGCAAAAGGAGAAAACAATCCACGTTTTGCCTGGGATCTGAATATGAATAGCCTGCTCAACGTGCTGGAACTAGGTAGAGAAAGTGTAAAGAAGATTTACTGGCCAAGTTCGATTGCGGTTTTTGGACCAGACACCCCTAAAGATATGACTCCTCAGTTTACCGTGATGAACCCTACAACTGTCTATGGTATCAGCAAAGTGGCTGGTGAGCGATGGTGTGCTTACTATCATCACAAGTATGGGGTGGATGTCAGAAGTTTGAGGTATCCCGGATTGATTGGATACAAGTCTCTGCCTGGAGGAGGTACAACGGACTATGCTGTGGATATTTTTTCTAAAGCTTTGAAAGGTGAAACATTTCAGTGTTTTCTGGGAGCGGATACAGAGCTGCCTATGATGTATATGGAAGATGCCGTCAGGGCTACGATAGAATTGATGCAGGCAGATAGTAGTGCGATCAAGGTCAGGTCTAGCTATAATATTGCTGCAATGTCATTCGCGCCACGGCATATCTATGATAAGATCAAAACTCATTTTACTGATTTCCAGATCAAATATGAGCCAGATTATCGTCAGGAGATTGCAGATAGCTGGCCTAATAGCATTGATGATTCCGCCGCTCAGGAGCAGTGGAATTGGCAAGCCAAATTTGATCTCGAAAAGATGACAGAGGATATTTTGATGAATCTGAGAGTAGGTGTTGTTGATTAGTGGAATTTATTGGACTTATCCAAGCAATTCGGAAGTCCGCCGCTCATAATCGATCAAAAGTTTGACTAAATCTTAATTTTCAATTTTATTTCCATCTTGAAAATCAGCACTATGGCCGAATTCGAACACCTGTCTCTCTCCACAACTGGCAATATTCTGACCATCACGATCAATAGAGAGTCGAGGTTAAATGCACTCAATCAGGCTACCTTATCAGAATTGAAAGAGACGATCCAGTCTATATATGATGATAAAGATATCAGAGGAGTGATCCTTACTGGTGCTGGAGAAAAAGCCTTTGTAGCCGGTGCTGATATCAGCGAGTTCAAAGAACTCAATGAGATGAATGCCAGAAAATTTTCGGAAGAGGGGCAGGAGATTTTTGCTTTAATTGAGAATTGCCATACTCCGGTGATAGCTGTTGTGAATGGCTTTGCATTAGGGGGCGGATGTGAATTGGCCATGGCATGTCACATGCGGGTCGTAACCAGTGATGCCAAGTTTGGTCAGCCGGAGGTCAATTTGGGGATCATCCCTGGGTATGGAGGTACACAGAGGCTTACTCATTTGATTGGGAAAGGCCGAGCATTTGAATACATGATGACCGGTGATATGATAGATGCTGAAACGGCTGAGAGTTGGGGGCTAGCCAATCATGTGGCAGAGAACAAAACTTCCGCCATCGAACTCGCGATGGATATCCTACAAAAAATTGAAAAGAAAGCGCCACTAGCTATAGACTTCGTCGTTGACTGTGTAAATGCGGTATATAACCCTGGTGAAAATGGTTATCAGACTGAGGCCAATGCTTTTTCCCGATGTTGTGGAACCGAGGACTTTAAGGAAGGTGCCGCTGCATTCCTCGAGAAACGTCCGGCGAACTTCAAGGGCGAATAAAAAATTTGAAATCCCTTCGACTTCTTGCTAGTCAGACTGCTATCTACGGCGTTAGCAGTGTCTTAGGTCGTGTGCTGAATTACTTTTTAGTCCCACTTTACACACAAGTCTTTTTGGCTGGGGAGTATGGTGTGGTTACAGAGTTATATGCCTACATGGCCTTTCTCAATATCGTGTTTACATACGGTATGGAGACTGCTTATTTCAGGTTTGCCTCTAAAAGCAAATCTGAAGGGAATGATTTTTTCAATATTGCTCAGTTGCTCATCACCTGCACTACTTTGGTGTTCGTAGTGGGGTTATGGCTTTTCTCTGAGTCAATTGCGGAAGCACTTCAGTATCCAGGTCAGTCTTATATCATAAAGTGGGCCACTTTGATCCTGGGTGTAGACGCGCTGGTAGCTATTCCCTTTGCTAGATGGAGGTTGCAGGGAAAGGCATTGATCTTTGCTTTTGTCAAGGTTGGGGTGATTGTCATTACGATCTCACTCAACATTTTTTTTCTAGTCATTTGCCCATGGTGGTTAGAAAACTGGCCAAACACCGCCTTGGTATTAAATGGGTATGATCCCGACTTGGGTGTAGGTTATGTTTTTCTTTCCAATTTATGGGCTAATGCACTACTGTTGCTGGTCTTTTTGCCACAATTTATTGAGTTACGTCCTAGGGTTTCGGTCAGTAGGTTACGGGAGATGTTGCGATACGCTTTGCCCTTACTTATTTTAGGGTTAGCCGGAGTGACTAACGAAATGCTTTCACGAGCTTTACTCAAATATTGGTTGCCAGAGGGGTTTTATGAAGGCAGAACAAACCTGGAAGCACTTGGTGTATTTGGTGCTTGCTACAAATTGTCAGTCTTTATGACCTTGGCGGTGCAAGCTTTTAGGTATGCCTATGAGCCATTTTTTTTCAACAAGTCCGAATCTCAAGACTCTCAAGAGCTCTTCAGGAGAGTGATGAATGCTTTTGTCATATTTGGTTGTATATCCTGGATGATTATCAGTACTTTACTACCTGAACTAGCCCCCATTTTTCTCAGGCAAAAAATATATTTATCAGGCTTAGGTATTGTTCCATTGCTTTTAGGGGCCAGTCTTTTCTTAGGGATATACTATAACCTTTCTGTTTGGTATAAGCTTACGGACAACACCTGGTATGGTGCTGTCATCAGCATGTTCGGGGCAACATCCACTATACTATTTAATTACTTGCTAATCCCTCATTTCGGATATATGGGGAGTGCATGGGCGGCGTTTTTCACCTACCTACTGATGGTAGTGATAAGCTATTTCTGGGGAGGGAAACACTATCCGATACCTTACAATAGCGGACGGATCTTACTTTACCTGATTAGTTCTGGAGTGATAGTTTCGCTTACGACAACCATTGATTTGGCTATGATAACCAGGTATACGGTAGGGTTTGGTGGAGTCGCTATTTTCTCTTTTGGTGCTTATATATTCGAGCGGCGTGACGACAGATTTGCTTCAAAGGCTTAGCTTTGCAAGCTATTTGAATTTGAGCGCATTAAATGAATATAATCATTCCGATGGCGGGGAAGGGCAAAAGACTTCGTCCGCATACACTCACAACACCTAAGCCACTTATCCCTATTGCCGGTAAGCCTATTGTCCAGCGACTGGTCGAGGATATAGCCAAGGTGACCCCCGAGCCTATCGAAAACATAGGTTTTGTTATCGGAGATTTTGGCGAGGAAGTGGAGCAACAACTTCATGAGATTGCAAAAAATGCAGGAGCAAAAGCTCGATTGTTTAGGCAGGAGGAGGCAATGGGCACCGCCCATGCCGTGCATTGCGCTGCTGAAATTCTGGAAGGAAAGGTAACAGTGGCATTTGCTGATACGCTCTTCAAAGCAGAGTTTACACTTGACACCTCCCAAGACGGCATTATTTGGGTAAAAGAAGTGGATGATCCTAGCGCCTTTGGTGTTGTTAAAGTAGAGCAAGATGGTCTGATTTCGGAGTTCATCGAGAAACCCTCCGAACCTGTTTCTAAACTTGCTATTATAGGTATTTACTATTTCAGTGATGGCAAAGTACTTAGAGAGGCCATTGATGATCTGATTGAAAATAAAATCATGGCTGGAGGAGAGTATCAGTTGACTACCGCCCTGGAAAACATGAAAGCGGCGGGGACGCAGTTTTCGACAGGAACCGTATCCGAATGGTTGGATTGCGGCAATAAGAATGCTACAGTAGATTCAAATTCACGGTACCTGTCATTTCTGAGCGACCAATCCCTGGTGGATCAATCTGCGACTCTTGAAAACACTGTGGTGGTTCCGCCTGTTTATGTAGGAGCTGAAGCACGGATCGCTAATACAGTACTTGGACCCAATGTCTCAGTAGGAGCAAAAACCAAAATTGATGGCTCTGTGATAAAGGACAGTCTTATTCAAAATAACACAGTCTTGAAAAACGTTAACCTCTCTAACTCAATGGTAGGAAACTACGTTATGATGGAAAACTCCTGGCACGAAGTTAGTCTTGGAGACTTTATAGAATTGAAGGGTTAGATACATGTTACTTTTAAGGTCACTCATATTATTACTTTTTCTCTCTATTACTTTGGACACTGTAGCCCAAAAGAAGAAAAGAGGTAAAAATGAGGAGCCACCACCGGTTACTGCTGAGACACTTTTAAAAGTAGAGACCTCTATTATTGAGGCGGAGAAGCAGTTACTACTAGAGAACTATGTCAAGGCCTATGAACTATTCCTAATAGCACTTGACCTTGATCCCAACAGCGCGGCTGTCCATTTCAAAATTGCTGAAGTCCTGTTAAAAAGTGGAGATGCTTCCAAGGCCATAGGTTATGCAGAGCGAGCTATAGAACTTGACCCTTCCAACAAATATTATTATCTACTGGCTGCTGAGATTTATAAGGGACAAAATAAGCTGGACAAGGCTGCAGAAACTTACAAGGTGCTGATGGAGAGGACCCCTTCCAATGATCAGTATCTTTTTGATTTAGCAATCATTTACCAATTCCAAAACAAGTTTGAAAAAGCCATAGAAGTTTACAATGAGGCCGAGGAGAAGTTTGGGTTGAACGAGGCTGTGGTTAGAGAAAAACAAAAAATCTACCTCAGAAACAGTGATATGCAGTCACTTATGGATGATTGGGATAGGTTGATAGCCAAAAACAAAGGGGAGTCGTCTTATGTGCTGGAGCTGGCTAATACGCTCATTGCCAATGAAATGGGCGACGAAGCAGAATCTCGATTGTTGGCATATAAAAAGAATGAGCTTTACGATCCTGGCGTGGATCTTTTGTTATCTGAGATCGAGCGAAAGCGTGGCAATATAGAAAAGGCACTAGCCCTTTTAGAGCAACCTATTTTATCACCTGATGTAGAGATCGCCGCAAAGCTTCAGGTACTTGGAGGGTACCTGCCTCAGCTTTCAGATGCAGTAGTAAAGGAGAGTTTGGTTAGGTATGCATCACAATTGGCTGAAACATTCCCAAATACTTATGAGAGCCAGGCTTTTGCTGGTGACATTGCTTTCCAATCAGGCGAGAAGGAGAAGGCTATAGACTACTACCTCAGAGCGATTGAGATACGTCCTTCTAATTTTGGTGTTTGGCAGAATATTGTCAACCTGGAGGCAGAATTGCAGATGTATGATAGTGTAGTGTTACACGTTGAGAGGGCATTGGAATATTTTCCTAACCAGGCCATGCTCTATTACTTTGGAGGGTTTGCACACTATACGCTCAACAATTTTAAGCGAGCATCGCAGATGCTTGAACAGGGAGTGAAATACACAACCGAGGCTAATTTGGTTTCAGTATTTTACGGGCAGCTCGGCGATGTATACAATAGTATGAAAAACCATTCCAAGTCTGACGAATCTTATGAGACCGCTTTGAAAAGCAACCCTTCCAATGATCATGTGCTCAATAACTACAGTTATTTCCTGTCTCTCAGGAAATCGAAAATGGATAAAGCGCTAGAGATGTCCTCCAAGTTGGTAGCGCTTTTCCCAGAGAATCCAACCTATCTGGATACCCACGGTTGGGTACTATATGTCAATGGCAACTTCGCGGATGCGCTCGGGTTTCTCAAAAAGGCGGCTGAACTGGACCCAAATGATGGGACGATTGTTGAGCATCTTGGCGATGTATTGTTTCAATTGGGAGATATCGAAGGAGCGCTGCGTGAGTGGAGGAAAGCCAGCGATCTAGAAGGCACGTCAGAGCTACTAAACAAGAAAATTGCTGAAAAGAAACTTTATGAATAAGAGCTTACTCTTGCTCATCATCATGACTGTAGGTTTGACCGCCTGCAACAAGAGATTGACAGGTATTTTCCGTAAAGATCTAGAGGTCGATCATTTCGAATTTGAATACCTATCGGCCAAGGCTAAGATTCACTTCGAAGACACCAAGCAAAAGATTAATGCTACAGCGCAGCTTCGCGTCAAAAAAGACAGTGTTATCTGGATGTCAGTGACACCTGGCCTGGGCATCGAAGCAGTTAGGGTTCTTATCAATCGCGACTCAGTCTTTTTTATGAATAGACTCAAGAAGAAATATACAGCAATGAGTTTTGAGGGTCTTAGCAGGAGCTACAATTTTGACTTTAACTACGACATGGTGGAATCAATCATCCTCGGGAATCTGATCTATCCATATAATCGAGAGATCGTATCCACTTCCAATGAATTTATCTCCTACACTCAACAGCAGGATAATTATCTATTTGACAATTTCATTGGTGTAGTGACCAGAAAGCTTGAGAAGCTAAGCGTCAAAGATTTATCCACGAACACTACGGTTTCAGTAAATTACGGCAATTTCCAGTTGGTCAATGACAAAGTATTCCCTCACAGCATCGAGGCGAGAATAAATTACATCAAGAGTGGTCAGAAAAGCACATTGGTTGAGATTGGGTTCAATAAGACCGAGATTGAAGACAAGCCACTTAAGTTTCCGTTTAATGTGCCTTCCAAATACAGCAGGCAATAGAATACTTCTCCTCCTGATTTTTGCCGGATTTTCCTTTTTGGCTTTTGGACAGAAAACCAAAAATCAATTGGAGGCCGAAAAGAAGGAAAACCTGCGAAAGATCGCAGAAGCGGAGAAAATTCTACTGGAGACAGAGACGGAAAAGAAAGCGACACTTGGGCAATTGACAGCTATCAATCAGCAGATCAAAGCTCGAGAGTCACTGATCTCATCCCTTAATCAGGAAGTCAGGTTACTCGATGGAGAAATATCAGACCTCACCATCGTAGTGACTTCGCTCCAACGAGACCTTAAAAACCTGAAAGACGAGTATGCTGCCATGATCTATTCGGCGTACAAAGCCAATAGAGGATTTTCGACGTTAACCTTTTTGTTTTCCTCTCGCACCTTCAATCAACTCTTTTTGCGAATGAAGTATCTGGAACAATATGCGGAGGCCCGTAAAACGCAAGCTGAGCAGATCGAGGTAGTAACCGATCAATTGAACAAACAGAGAGGTAATGTAGAAATCAAAAGGAGAGAACAACGAGTTTTACTCAACCAGCAGATTAGAGAAAATAGAAAGCTAGTTGGGCTCAAGAATAAACAAGATCAGGTGATCGCTGAATTAAGCAAGAAGGAAAGCTCTTTGAAAAGAGAAGTGACTGATCGTAAGAAAGCAATTGAACGTCTGGACAACCTGATCGCGGAATTTGTTAGGTCCGAATTGGACCGCTCTAATACCCTATCGTCTGTTGACATAGCAAACGAGGCGGAGATCACTAGTTTATTTGAGCAAAATAAGAACAAGTTGTCATGGCCCGTAGCTTCCGGGTTTATCTCGAAAAAGTTTGGCGTACACCCACATCCGGTACTCAAAGTGCCCGAGCAAAATAATGGAGTAGAAATCCAGACTTCGGGTAGTGAGCGGGTAAAAGTAGTTTTTGATGGAGAGGTAAAGACCAAGGCATTTATACCTGGTTATAATAACGTGGTGATTGTTAAGCATGGTAATTATTTCACGGTTTACTCCAGGTTGAAAAACGTGATTGTAGACCGAGGGCAAAAGCTCAAATCCGGTGATGATCTGGGAGAAGTATTCACTGATGCCGAAGGAGTATCCGAGGTTCATTTTGAGGTATGGAAAAACACACAAAAACTCGATCCCGAGAAGTGGTTGACCAGATAATACCTATCTTTGAATTGATAAACGGTTGGGAAATAAGGGAGAAAAATACTCTCAATAACGTCTAATAGATAAAAACATATACAAATGAACACTGTATTAGCTTTTGGTATGCCTGGGGGATGGGAATGGATAGTGATCATCCTGTTTGTAGTGGTGTTTTTCGGAGCAAAGAAAATACCAGAAATCGCCAGGGGTCTTGGAAAAGGCATCCGTGAGTTCAAGGATGCCACTAAGGAAATCAAAACTGAAATAGAAGAAGGAGCTTCAGGAGCTTCGCAGGATAAAGGCAAGTAACATTGACGTCCTACACTTCTTATCAGCAGATTCGTGCTGACCTACTAGCTGGTAAAACTTCTTGCGCTACTTTAGTCAAGGGTTACCTGGATCGGATCACTCAACTCAATCCGGAGATCAATGCTTTTCTTGAAGTATTTGAGCACTCAGCGCTGGCTAAAGCCGAGAAGATAGATCAGAAAATGGCGAGCGGTGAAAAACCAGGGAAATTAGCCGGATTAGTAGTTGGTGTAAAAGACCTCTTTTGCTATGTAGACCACAATTTGAGATGTGGAAGTAAGATTTTAGAGGGATTTGAGTCCCAATTTACTGCGACCGCTATTCAAAGACTACTAGATGAAGATGTGATCATTATAGGTCGTCAAAACTGTGACGAGTTTGGAATGGGGTCTTCTAATGAAAACTCTGCCTATGGTCCGGTTAAAAATCCCATCGATCAAAATCGTGTGACCGGAGGCTCTTCTGGAGGCTCTGCCGCTGCGGTAGTAGCAGACATGTGTCACGCTTCCATCGGGTCTGATACAGGAGGTTCGGTGAGACAGCCGGCTGCTTTTTGTGGTCTTTTTGGTTTTAAGCCAACTTACTCACTGATCTCTCGATATGGTCTTGTGGCTTATTCAAGTTCATTTGATGTCGTGGGTACTTTGACAAAAAGTGCTGAAGATGCGGCTCTCATGACGGAGGTGATGGCTGGTGAAGACGATTATGATAGCACCGTCAGTACCCATCCGGTTCCACAGTACTCGAAGCATATGAAAGAGGGCAACAGGAAGTTTAAAGTTGCTGTCATACAAGAAATCAATGATGCTGAAGGTATTTCCGAAGATATCAAGTCCCGGATGGACGAGAAAGTGACTCAATTGCAGGAAAAGGGACATGATGTTGAAAGTGTTTCTTTCCCATATTTGGAATACCTACTCCCGACCTATTATATCCTTACTACCGCAGAAGCTAGCTCAAATTTGGCCAGATACGACGGAGTAAAATATGGTTTCCGGGCATCCGAAGTGCAAAGTCTGGAGCAGATGTACAAATTGAGCAGGTCTCAGGGTTTCGGAGAAGAAGTAAGGAGAAGAATACTTTTGGGCACGTTTGTGCTTTCAGCTAGTTACTATGATGCTTACTATACCAAAGCACAGAAGGCACGACGGTTGATCAAAGAAAAGACACAAGAAATATTGGCTGATCATGATTTTATCTTGTTGCCGACCACTCCGACAACGGCATTTCACCTAGGTGAGCATACGAAAAATCCGCTAGAAATGTATTTGGCTGATCTCTTTACCGTTCAGGCTTCAGTATCAGGGATCCCAGCCATGTCTGTACCTTGTGGGTCCGATGGTGAAGGTATGCCAATTGGTCTCCAATTGATTGGCAATACCTTTACGGAGTCAGAATTACTATTGTTTTCGAAAGAGTTAGAGACACTTTGATTTGATGAGAAAAAGGATTCTATTGGTTTTGACGATTACTTGGTCTTTTGAGTTTGCTTTTGGTCAAGCCGAGCTGTTAGCTTACGATTATATTCCTGATGCTACCTATGAAGAAGTAGCGAACAGGATTAATCAACTAGATACCGAGATTCCTTTGAATTTCAATCACCGTGTCAAGGCGTTTGTTGACTACTTTACGATAAAAGACAGAAAATATACGCAGGAGATTCTGAAAAGAAAAGATCAGTACTTTCCAATCTTTGAGGAACATCTTGCTAAGTATGACATGCCTGATGAGCTCAAGTATCTGGCGGTCGTCGAGTCAGGACTACGGACCAACGCCATCTCACGTGCTAGTGCCGTAGGTTTATGGCAGTTTATCTCAAGTACTGGCAAGCTTTATGGACTTAAGAATAGTTGGTATGTTGACGAGAGAATGGACCCTTACGAGGCGACTGATGCTGCTTGTAGACACCTAATGGATCTATATAGAATGTTTGATGACTGGGAGTTGGCCCTGGCTGCCTATAATGCCGGTCCCGGAAATGTTCGCAAAGCGATTCGCCGCAGTGGCTACAAAAAAAAATTCTGGGAAGTCTACCGGTATTTACCTAGAGAAACACGATCTTATGTACCCCAATTTGTAGCGATTATCTATGCTATGAATTATGCAGAAGAGCATAATATTTTTCCTTTAGGTTACCAATATAGCATGGAGTTTGACACCATAACTGTAAGTCAATATTTTCATATAGAGACTTTCGCCAATCAACTCAACCTTTGTCTGGATGATGTGTTAAACATGAATCCTCAAATTAAAAGAGGAGCACTGCCGGAAGGTACTCGCAATTTTGCATTGAAGGTTCCCAAAGAATACAAGGAGAAAATAGCCATCAACAGAACTTTTCTTTACGATACTGCAAGGAAAGTAGGGAAGAAAGAACTGGAGCGACTTGCCATAAATACTCCGGGGAGTACTTATGGCAGGACCAGGCTTTATCACAGGGTCAGAAGCGGTGATGTGTTAGGCACTATCGCTCGTAGGTATCGCGTACGCATAGCCGATATCAAAAAGTGGAACAACTTGAACTCCAATATGATCAGGATTGGTCAAAGGTTGAAAATATGGGTGCTACCTACCTACAATAGCCGTACAAAGGGCTTATATGCTACCACAGCTAGGCAAGTGCCCAAAGCCACTCAGGCAAACCTGAAAGGTAAAGCTGTTTATTATGTACAACCTGGAGATAGTTTATGGAGTATCTCAAAGGACCGCAACATTACAATAGAGAAGATTAAGACCTTGAATAATCTCTCCTCCAATATGATTAAGCCAGGTCAGGCACTGATCTTAGGGTCTTCCTGAATCAAAGAGAGCGTGTAAGCAAAACTGGTAAGGATTATTCCTACATTTGCGTAAACCTCGAAAACATGAGATTCCTACTCATTACAATGATTTTTACTGGTGCGTTAACTTCCTGCAACAGTACCGGAGAAAAGCTTAAAAAAGAATTTATGCAAACGGCCCGAGGTGAGGTCGGGGAGATTATTCTGGTGATGGACTCCGCTCAGTACGAGGGAGAACTTGGAGAGGAGATCAAAAATACTTTCAAGGCCTATATGGTTGGCTTGCCGCAAGATGAGCCCATGTTTTCAATGAGCAAAGTCAGCCCCACCAAACTAAACTCCGTTTTGAAGTCCGCGACCAATATGGTTTTTGTAATGACACTGGATAGTAAGACCACTCAGAGTAAGGCCATTCGCAATTATTTCACCAATGCATCGCTGAAGACCATTCAAAGAAACGATAGCATTTTTATGAAAGTGAGTAAGGATGACTTCGCAAAGGGACAGCTGGTCTTGTATCTTTTTGGACAGGACGAACAACAGTTAAAGGAGCAAATTATCAAAAACAGATTGGGGCTTCAGCAACTGTTTGAAAAAGCTGCACGAGAACGGATCCAGGCTAAAATTCTCCGACAAACGGAAAAGGAGATCATGAAAAGCATCAAAGAAGACCACGACTTCAGCATTTCCGTGCCATTTGGATGGGATTTGGCTAAGAGTCTCGATGATTTTGTTTGGATTCGATTGTTGGATGCCGAAATGGAGCAAAATGTTTTTGTCTATTACGAACCTTACAGATCATCGGATATATTTCAGGACATTGGAAGTTTTCGAGACAAGATCACGGAGTTGCGTCTGCGAGATAGTGAAAAAGCAGAGAAATACATTACCCGGCAAGACGGGATTCCAGTATTCACGGATGTGCTCAATTTTGATGGCAAATATGCCATGCGAGCGCGAGGTCTTTGGAAGATTAATGACAACTCGGGAGGAGGACCTTTCTTGAGTTACACCATTGTAGATGAACAACAGCAAAGGATTTACTACATCGAAGGATACGTATATTCTCCAGGCACCCGGAAGAAGAATCTAGTTAGAGAAGTTGATGCTATCTTAGCAACTTTTAAGACAAAAACCTCCGATCAAAACGCTTCACTTTGAGGCAAACCCAATCTAACACTAATGTGTGCGAAAGTAAGAAGAAAAGAAGCTCTTGACTTCCATGAGGTCAAGCCTGCGGGCAAGATTGAAGTAACACCGACAAAACCACTAAGTAGCCAACATGATTTGGCACTAGCATACTCCCCCGGCGTGGCGGAGCCATGCAAGCAGATTGCTGCCGAACCAGAAGATGTTTATAAGTACACAGCAAAAGGCAACCTGGTCGGTGTGATTTCTAATGGAACAGCAGTTTTGGGCCTCGGTGATATTGGACCCGAAGCATCAAAACCTGTTATGGAAGGGAAAGGTGTCCTCTTCAAAAAGTTTGCAGGGATAGATGTATTCGATATAGAAATAGCTGAAACGGATGCAGATAAGTTTATTGAGATCGTCAAATCCCTCGAACCCACTTTTGGAGGAATTAACCTTGAGGATATCAAGGCACCAGAGAGCTTCAAGATAGAGTCGGAGCTACGGGAAAAAATGAAGATCCCGGTGATGCATGACGATCAGCATGGGACAGCTATCATTTCAAGTGCTGGTCTGCTCAACGCGCTGGAACTCACAGGCAAAAAGATCGAAGAGATCAATATAGTTGTAAGTGGTGCCGGTGCAGCTGCCATGGCATGCACGGACCTATATGTTGCTCTTGGAGCACGTAAACAGAATATTGTCATGACTGACTCGAAAGGAGTCATTCGAGAGGACCGACAAGACCTGAATGACAAAAAAAGGAAATATGCCACTGGTAAAGATTTTTACCAGTTGGAAGATGCATTGGCAGGAGCCGACATGTTTTTGGGGCTTTCCATTGCTAATACCTTAAAGCCGAATTGGCTTAAAAGCATGGCAAAAGACCCTATTGTCTTTGCTCTGGCAAATCCTGACCCGGAGATTTCCTATGAGCTGGCCATGAAAACAAGGGATGATATCATCATGGCGACAGGTCGATCGGATCATCCAAATCAGGTAAATAATGTCCTGGGATTTCCTTACATCTTCAGAGGTGCACTCGATGTCAGAGCAACTACGATTAATGAAGAAATGAAATTGGCGGCGGTACAGTCCATTGCTGAGTTGGCAAAGCAACCCGTGCCTGAGATGGTATTGAAAGCATATGGTACCGTATCTATGAAATTTGGTCGTGACTACTTGATCCCTAAACCCCTTGATCCACGACTGATCACAACCATTTCTCCTGCTGTTGCAAAGTCGGCTATTGATTCCGGTGTGGCAAGAGTGAAGACCAAAAACTGGGAAGAATACGAGATAGAGCTTAAGGAGCGAATCGGACTAGATCAACGACTGATCTCCAGGATAGTGACCAGGGCCAGAAGAGACCCTAAGCGCATTGTATTTGCAGAGGCTGATGATGCCCGAATCCTGAAAGCTGCTCAGATGACCTTAGATGAAAAAATAGGGACTCCCATCTTACTAGGCAATAAAAGGAAGATACAGCAAATCGTTGCAGCGAATGAACTGGATCTTTCTGGTTGCGAGATCATTGACCCACAGGAGGAGGATGCTCAGTTAGACAAATTTGCCGAGGTTTTCTTCAAAAAACGTCAAAGAAAGGGAATCACTAAGAAACTCGCTCGAAAAGCCATGCTCACCCGAAACTACTTCGGCGCCATGATGGTGGATCAGGGGGTGGCTGATGCCTTGATATCAGGTTTATCCAATGACTACCCTAAGACGATCTTGCCGGCCTTACAGGTTATTGGCGTAGAACCCGGAGTGAATCGGGTAGCAGGGATGTATATCATCAGCAACCAAAAAGGAAATTATTTCTTCGCCGACACCACAGTGAACCTAGATCCTACTTCCGAACAGCTTGTAGATATCATAGGCTTGACAGCCCGAGCCGTAAGGTTTTTTGATGCTGAGCCCAAAATTGCAGCACTTTCCTATTCCAATTTTGGATCTGCAAAAGGTGCGGTACCCTCCAAAGTAGCACGAGCTGTAGAATTGGCTAAAGCCAAGTGGCCTGATCTGGTGATTGATGGTGACATCCAGGCTAATGTGGCACTGAGTAATGATCTTATAGATGAGATTTACCCCTTCAGTTCGCTGAATGGTGAGGCAGCCAACACATTAATTTTCCCTAATCTCGAGTCCGGCAATATTGCTTACAAACTACTGATGGAATTAGGAGGTGCCGAAGGAATAGGGCCGGTACTGATGGGCATGAAAAAGTCGGTGCATGTATTGCAGGTGGGGAGCTCAGTCAGGGATATCTTCAATATGGTGGCTATTGCTGTAGTTGATGCGCAAACATCAAATTTGAGAGCTGAGCTATGATCGTATTTGTTGATGGCAATATAGATACCGTAGATCCTACCTATGTGGTGATGGATATAGGAGGCATTGGGTACGAGATCAAGATTTCGCTCAATACATATGCTTCTATTAAGTCATTGAAGACTACTCGACTACATACATACTTCCATGTAAAAGAAGATGCACAAACCTTGTATGGCTTTCATGAGCAGGCGGAGAAAAAGAGATTTCAGGACTTAATATCTATTAATGGTGTGGGTCCAAGCACTGGGTTAATGATCTTGTCCTCACTCTCCCCAGAGGAGTTGCAATCAGCTATTGTCAATGACGATGTCAATACCATTAAAGGTGTAAAAGGGATAGGCCTAAAGACCGCTCAACGAATCGTCTTGGAGCTGAAAGATAAAATGAAGAAGGAAGGGATACTGGAGAAATCAATCGAAAACGCCATCATCCCTAACAATACTTTGAAACAAGAGGCGTTATCCGCCTTGACAACGTTGGGGATAAGCAAGCAAGCTGGAGAGAAGACCGTGGACCAGATCTTAAAAGCAAATGGTCCTGATATTAAACTGGAAGAATTGATCAAGCTTGCATTGAAGCGGGCCTAAAGGAATTTTTTGCATTTTTGAGCACCAGGCATAACATACTCATAGTTATTTATGTGATGGTTTCTACGTGTTTCACGTTTGAAACAGATGCGTTTATACAACAAATTCCATCGGACAGCTCGCAAGTTGTAGCAGATACCCTTCCATACTCCCCTACCAAACAACCAACTTTTGATCCTACCTATCGGTTTGGAGATCCTTTTTCAAATCGTACCAGCCCTTCACCATTGTTGTTGGATGATCCTTCGAACCTGGAGTTTGAGGTGCAGTATGATACAAGTGGTATAAGCTATTCTATTTATGAGAAATTGGGTAGCGTCAACTTCCGTCCAGCGACAAGTATGTCATTCAACGAGTTTAACCAGTATACCAATGATCAAATCATTAAGCAATACTGGAAAGATGCTTCCGCCGGACTTGATGGTGAGAGTGCGGTTAGTAGTCGAAGACTCATTCCTAAGCTTTACCTCAGTCCCGTTTTCGATAGGATTTTTGGTGGAAGCTATGTAGACATCCAACCGACAGGATTTGTAAACCTGGATTTTGGTGGAAGATGGCAATTTGTCGATGATCCGCAACAAACACAAAGACAACGGAGAAATGGCGGCTTCACCTTTAATATGCAGATCAGCACCAATGTAGTAGGGAAAGTTGGCGAGAAGCTTGCCGTGAATTTCAATTTCGACAACAACAACACATTCGACTTTCAGAATAATATGAAGATCGAATACACTGGTTATGAAGAGGACATCATCAAGAAAATCGAATTGGGCAATGTGAGTATGCCCATTTCCAATAGTTTGATTACAGGTGCACAATCCCTTTTTGGTATCAAAACTCAATTGCAATTTGGGAAGCTCTTTGTTACTACCGTGCTGTCCAGACAACAAGGTCGCAATGAGGTAATCAATATCGAAGGAGGCTTTCAGGGTCAGGAGTTTGAAGTGAGAGCATCTGATTATGACGAAAACAGACACTTTTTCTTAGGGCACTTTTTCAGGGATAACTATGAAAACTGGTTGTCAGGCCTACCTCAGGTTATCTCGGGAGTCAATATTACTAGGGTAGAAGTGTATGCCCTTAATCGGACGCAGGATACCGAAACCACAAGGAATTTTGTTGCTTTTATGGATTTGGGAGAAGGTAGTCGACTTCACAGACCCAATCATCCACAGATTGGAGCTGGCACCGGTGGGCCTACAAGAAATGGTGCCAACAATCTCTTTACCTCTTTAAACGCTAACCCCGCCCTACGAGGAGTAGATCAGGTTTCTACTGTACTTTCGGATCCGGCAGGAGACTGGCAGTTTGTAGAGTCTACTGATTTTGTAAAGAAAACAACAGCGAGAAAACTAGATCTCAATGAATATACGGTAAACACCGAACTTGGCTATGTGACACTGCTGAGACGCCTTCAAAATGACGAAGTGCTTGCGGTTTCGTACGAATACACCTTCAACGGCCAAGCCTACAAAGTAGGTGAGCTGACCGAAGACTACCAGGGCTTGGGAGATGATCAAGTGATCTTCTTGAAGATGCTCCGTCCTGACAAGATCGATACCAGGGTGCCTACCTGGGATTTGATGATGAAAAACATTTATAATCTGAATGCAAGCCAGATTGAGCGGCAGGGCTTTACCTTAAGAGTACACTACAGAGACGACCGGACAGGTATTGACAACCCATCGCTGCATGAGGGCGTGGCGACCAAGGATATTCCGCTTGTCGAAATCTTTGGGTTGGACGATCTAAATCCCAATAATGACCGCCAAAGTGATGGTAACTTTGATTTCATTGAGGGGGTCACGATTGATGTCCGAAACGGTAATATTATTTTCCCCGTAGTGGAGCCTTTTGGCCGAACCCTTCAGTCAAAATTCAATCCGGTATCGGAGGCCAACCTCATCGAAAAGTATGTTTTTGATACCTTGTATCGGACAACTAAAAATGACGCAGAGCAAGTCGCATCACTCAACAAGTATTTCATTCTAGGGCAGTTTAATGCTGGCTCTTCCAGTGAGATTGTTTTGCCAGGTATCAATATTGCGGAGAATTCCGTTATTGTGACAGCAGGCAATACGCCATTGCAAGAGGGGGTGGACTACTCTGTAGACTATAACCTTGGTCGTGTACGTATTCTCAACGAGGGTATTTTGGCATCAGGAAAGTCCATCCAGATCTCTTATGAGAAAGCCGATCTTTTCAACTTCCAAACGCGGTGGCTCTCAGGAGCAAGATTTGACTACGTGTTCAACGATAAATTCAACATCGGTGCTACGGTACTTCATCTCAATGAGCGACCAGGTGGGATTAGCCGCTTTTCTATCGGGGATGAACCTACCAGAAATACCAAGTACGGTTTTGATATCAACTATCAGCAAGACTCACGACTACTTACCAAGATTATCGATGCGCTGCCTTTAATCAGTACCAAGGAACCCTCCAGTATCACTTTCAATGCGGAGTTTGCACAAATTATTCCGGGGACTTCAAACATTGTGCAAGGTGAAGGTACCTCCTATATTGATGATTTTGAGAATGCTGTGAACCCTATCAACTTGGGGACATGGCCAGCATGGACTTTAGCGAGTACCCCCTTTACACCAGAAAATAGCTTTGACGAGACCAGCGCGTCCGGTACTTCTTTAGGGGTCAATTTCCGTAAAGCGAAGATCGCTTGGTATACGATTGATAACAGTGTCTTTTATCGATCAACTGGCAATGTCAGACCAGATAACATAACAGAAGAAGACTTGGACAATCACTATGTTCGTGCTGTTGCACCTCAAGAGATTTTCCGTCAACGGGACAGAACCCAGGTTGTGGTCAATGAGCCCCTGTTTGACGTGGCCTATTTTCCCGAGGAGCGTGGCCAATACAACTATAATACAGATTTAGACAGCGATGGTAGGTTACAAGATCCGGCTGGTAATTGGGGAGGAATCACCCGAGCAATCACTAACGATGTCGACTTTGAACGGACTAATGTCGAATACCTCGAGTTTTGGCTACTTGACCCGTTTATAGGTCATGATAATGGCAATCCAAGAGGTAGAGTAATTGATGGATTCGTAAATGATAATGCAAGAGATGGAGGTCGATTGGTTTTTAATCTTGGAAGTGTATCTGAAGATTTAATGCGTGATGGAAGACACGCTTTTGAGAATGGTTTACCTGCCGACGGCAATCCCTCGGAAACTGCCGAAAATGAGTGGGGACGAGTGACGAACAGGCAGTACCTGACGGACTTTTTCGAGAATTCTGCTGGCGCTAGAGAGAATCAAGATGTTGGGCTTGACGGGTTGAGAAATGAAGAGGAGGGCAGCTTTTTTGAAAGCAATTTTATTAACCGCCTGCTACCTTCTATTCGACCGCAAATTCTTGAAGACCCTTCAGCGGACAACTTTCAATATTATTTGGGGTCTGAGCTCGACAACGCCGATGCGAAAATATTAGAACGTTATAAGTCTTTTAATGGTCTGGATGGGAATTCAC
>JAHCMJ010000451.1 GCA_019192485.1 Cyclobacteriaceae bacterium HetDA_MAG_MS6
CTTTTGAGCTTTTTGCCCAGGATATTTTCGATAAAGCTGATTGAACCTTGGAAGTACTTCGCTAATAAAAATCGACTCGTCATCTACTTGAATGCAAAGCACCCAATCACCAACTTTGGGTTGTTCCTCTTTTTCATGAGTGACCAAAAGTCTACCGAGTAACTCGGAAACAAATATTCCTCGAACAGTTACAATACTGTATTTGAAACCCCGGATCGATATGACTCTTGCCAATTGGCTTTGGTCATAGGATGCTTCTAGGCTAACATGATTTTGATAACTAATCCAACCACACGGATTTAGATTTTCCATTTCTTTAAATAGATTTTTAGAATGATTAGGATCGAGTATGATCCTAGTAAATAAGATTAAGACTTGAAAACCTCGCTCAGAATAGAGCTAAAGCACAATTATCTCGGCAGATATGTCAGAAATGGACAACATGAAAGACAAAAATAGCTTATACCAGGCAAAAAAAGAATTACTTGCCTCCCAGGATCGATGATATCTTTAAGCTTATTGAGAACACTATTCATCATGCAATTAAATCAAACACTCCTTGTTAAGATAATTGTTTCAAGAGTGAGCGCTTTACTCCTGCGGAAAGACTACTACACTATATCTAAGCAAGTGCTGATCCCCATTTTACTATTTGTTTTTGGTTGTGGGCAAAGTCCACAGCCTATCGAAAAAAATCAAACCATCTGGTATGATAGCCCTGCTCAGGAGTGGAACGAAGCACTGCCTATCGGTAATGGACGTATAGGTGCTATGATATTTGGTGATCCCATTCATGAACGGATACAACTCAATGACGATTCTATTTGGCCTGGAGAAATGAACTGGGATCTCCCTTCAGGAAATTCTGAAGATCTTAAAAAGATCAGAACATTACTCTTTCAGGGGAAGAATACGCAAGCTGACAAGCTTTTTGTTGAGAAGTTTTCCAACCAAACGATAGTCAGGTCACATCAGACATTAGGGGATTTGTACGTCGATTTTGACCACAAGGATATTACGGATTACAAACGTACCTTGGATATTAGCAAGGCAATATTCACCACTTCATTTAAGTCTGATGGATACCTTGTAAAACAAGAAGCCTTTGCTTCTCACCCGGACAATTGTATGGTGATTAAGTATACTTCCAATCACCCTGACGGACTGAGTGGCCAACTTCGATTAAGTAGACCAAAAGATGACGGTCACCCTACTGCAGCAGTTACCACTCCAAATCAAAATACCATTGTCATGATTGGGCAAGCCAGCCAGCGTGAAGGCATCTTTAGATCAGAGACAACCCCTATTACAACTGGTGTTGAGTTTGAGACCCAAGCTTATATTAAAAATAAGGGTGGAGTCTTGAGCAATGAAGAAGATATCGTATCCTTCACAAATGCCTCGGAGATGGTCCTCTATATTGTTAACAGCACCTCCTATTATGCAGTTGATCAACACAAGCAAAGTGAAAAGTATCTAGCAGATATCAAAAATGCAGGTTACGAATATTTAAAGGATCGGCATATAAATGACTATCAAAAATTGTACAACAGGGTCTCTCTTTCTCTAACGGATCAGTCAATGGAGCATTTAACCACCATTGAACGTCTAGATAGCATCAAAGCGGGACACGTTGATCTCGGCCTGGAGGCACTGCTTTTTCAGTATGGTAGATACCTGTTGATTAGTTGCTCTCGCCCAGAAACTAATCCAGCAAACCTCCAAGGGTTATGGAATGAGCATATCAAAGCTCCTTGGAATGCTGATTATCATATGAATATCAACCTGCAAATGAATTATTGGCCGGCTAATGTCACCAACTTGGAAGAGCTAAATCAACCTCTTTTTGATTTTACTGACAGGCTTTTTGAAAATGGCCGAACTGTT
>JAHCMJ010000452.1 GCA_019192485.1 Cyclobacteriaceae bacterium HetDA_MAG_MS6
GTTTTTACGACGCGATGAGAGCCGAGCATTTTGGTGATAACATAAAAGTCACAATCGCCTGTCCAGGCTTTATCCGAACCAATATTAGCATTAACGCTCTCATGGGGGACGGAACCAAGCAAAACAAAATGGACGAAGCACAGGACGGAGGGATGTCAGCAGAGGAATGTGCCTCTCAAATCATTGGCGCATTAGAAAAAGATAAAGAGGAGGTATACATTGGTGGAGCAAAAGAGAAAGCTGGTATATACCTCAAACGATTCTGGCCGAGGGGCTTTTCAAAAATGGTCAGAAAGATGAGTGTTACCTAAAGCTTTTATTTTTGTAGTGGGTATGCAGGTGAGGAAACTAGCTATTTTATTGAACTTATTGATCTACTTCGGCGCATCAGGCCAAGGCAGATTTTATCAGCTTCCCGATGGATGCACACCGGATGACATTCTTAATCATCAAGTGGTGATCAAGCTCTTGCCTGCTCAAGAGAATAGCAGGACTGAAAGTCAGCAATTGACTTTGGATGCTCTAATGGAACTCCCTAATGTGGTAGCCGCAGAGTCGATCCGAAAAACACAGCTTACCGGTCGAAGTGGCCCTTCTACTCTAGACGGTATCATCAAAGTGGACTTGGCGGGTGCAGACCCAATCTCAGTCTGCAACAGATTATTGCAGTATCAAAATGTACTGTATGCAGAACCCATATTTAAGGAAGCACTGTTTTTGGTACCCAATGATCCCTCTGCTACCCCGGGGAATAATCAAAGCTACCTAAGCGTCATTCGAGCTTATGAGGCGTGGGATGTAACTCAAGGTGATCCTGAAATTTTTATTGGAGTTGTAGACTCAGGGGCAGACCTCGATCATGAAGATCTTGAAGCTGATTTTTATGAAAATGATGACCCTATCAATGGTATTGACGATGATGGAAATGGCTATATCGATGATTTCATTGGCTACGACTTTGCTGATAATGATAACGATGCTCAGGCTGATGGCAATGAACACGGGACACAGGTAGGAGGGCTGGCTGCTGCCTCAACTGATAATGGCATTGGCATTGCTGGACTCGGTTTCAAATCGAAACTCTCACCACTAAAAGGATTTACTACAGCTCAAAACTCCTCCACAGGGACTTATGAAGCTGTCCAGTATGCCGCTGACAATGACTACCCCGTCATCAACCTATCATGGGGATCGGTCAATTCATTTTCTCAATTCAATCAAGACATTATCAACTATGCTGTCCTGGAAAAAGATGTGGTTGTTGTTGCTGCTGGGGGTAATACCGATGACGATCTTACTTTCTATCCAGCTGGATACGAGCATGTGCTTTCTGTTGCGGCGACTAACCTTGATGGCTCCAAACCTACCGCGGCAACATACAATTACTCCATCGATGTCAATGCTCCTGGTGTAGCCATATACTCAACATTAAACGGTGATCGATATGGTGGAGCACCTGGGTCATCCTTCTCTGCTCCTATGGTGGCAGGAGTGGCAGCGCTGGTCAGGGCACGTTTCCCCAACCTCAACGCTCGACAGGTCATGCAGCGGATTAGAGTCACTGCTGACGAGAGCATCTACGATATTCCTAGCAACGAGGCTTTTATCGGCAAACTTGGAAAAGGACGTTTGGACGCTTTCAAGGCGGTAGCTGCGGAAAATTTATCTGCTATCCGAGCTGAAAACATTGACTTGAGCACCACTACTGGTGATGAGTTTTTCTTTGGAGACACAGTATCCCTTCAGTTTGATTTAGTCAATTACCTTGACCCTATTTTCCAACCTACGGTAAACATATCCTCTGGCAGTTCTTATCTCCAGTTTCTGGAAGATAATATTATCACCAGCAAT
>JAHCMJ010000453.1 GCA_019192485.1 Cyclobacteriaceae bacterium HetDA_MAG_MS6
CTGCCTTTTCGCCTTCTCCCACTCCCATTAAGACTAAGAAGCTTTGCTCCTCCCCCGGCTCCAGGTCTATATCTACTTGAAAAGTCCCACAACCGTTGTCACCTACTGCTAGAGAGCCACTGCACTGACCTTGCTCTACAATCAAAGGGTTTGCATAAGTCCTGTAGGGGCCAAGGAATTTTTCTCGATCGGTATCAAAACCGGCAACTTCAGCACCTGATATCGCAATAAATGTGTGCCTGCCCTGATCTTTTTCTTCAAAATCATCTGGCATTGCAGGCAAATTCACGTTAGTACCGTGATCGATGATATTGCCTTCCCTACTCATCCTGGTGATGTATTGAGTGTATTGCAGGTTGACCATGTCATCGTGCGCATTCCAGTTGCAAGCGTATTCCACATAGGTAAATGCGGATAGCTTTCGGGCTTGCTTTCCTGTGTTTTTCACTTTTACGATCCAGCATTCAAAATCTTTGCCTTCGGGAACAAAATAAGTTACAGCTGATTTGATCTGGCTATATTTTGAAGAGATCTTGGAGTATCCTAAGCCGTGTCGACATTCGGATTCGAAGTGCTCCAGGGGCTTTCCAACAGGTTGCCAGGAATTGGACCAATAATCACCACTCTCTCGATCTCTGAGGTAGATATACCGTCCTGGCTGATCCATTGGGATAGCATTGAATCGGAGCCTGAGAAATCGGCCTTGTGCTGCTGATTTATAAAAACTATATCCACCGGCATGGTTAGTAATGACCGAACCAAACTCAGTAGAGCCAAGATAATTTGTCCATGAACGTGGTGTCTTGGGGTCAGTGATGACATACTCCTTGTTGTCATCATCGAAATATCCGAATTGCATAAGTAAGGCTTACAGAATTAAAAAAACTATGATTGCTCTCTCCTCAATTGTAGCTCCTGCTGGATCTTTTTCATATAAGCCTCATTGAGGCCGTAGAACAAAATGAGTACTGCACAAATGACACTACCAATAGCAGGTATACAGCTGATCAGCAACTTGATGCCGAGCACTGACTCCGGAGACTGATCCATGTTGGCCTCATACCCGAAGTAAGCCAGGAAAGCGACTGTAACTACTCCTGCCAGGGACCAACCAAACTTCTGGGCAAATGTGGATGCAGAGAAAATCAAACCCGTGGCACGATTGCCATTTTTCCATTCTGAGTAGTCTGCTATATCTGCATACATCGCCCAAACGATCGGAGATGTAGGCCCCATAAAAAAGGATGCCAGTAACTGAAGAATGAACATTAAACCTACCTGATCCGGTCCCAGCACGAAAAAGCTAAGTGTGAACAAAGTAGACAGTGACATCAACCAAAAGTAGGTGCTCTTTTTCCCTATGCGATCGCTTAATTTCTTGACGAGACCGATTCCTACAATACCTGCCACATTACCCAGTACCATGAAAGCTGGAGCAAGTTTGACATCGAAACCAAACCAGTCAACTTCCTTTATCTCCACATAATACTTGAAGTAAAAAGCGATTGCTCCGTTTCTAATGCTCACGTAAAAAATGGTAAACAAACCGGCAAATAATAGTAACAGCCAAGGGCCGTTTTTCATAAGATCTTTTAGATCCGAAAATACACGTGAACTATCCTGCTTCACCGGTACGATCCGCTCTTTGGTCGTTTTGAAGGTGATTAAAAAAAGAGCAACAGCGACTACTGCATAAAGAGCTACGGTGTATTTGTAGCCAACAGCGTTGTCTCCTTGACCAAAAAACTCTACCAGATAGTCATTGAAAGCCGTGACAATCAGACCTGCACCAAATGCAAAC
>JAHCMJ010000454.1 GCA_019192485.1 Cyclobacteriaceae bacterium HetDA_MAG_MS6
AAACGATGACTAAAATGGAGATAATGGCCGACCAGGCATTTGTCCTTAACCATACTGAGAAGTCAATCACCTGCTGAGTCAATCCGGGGAGCTCACCACCAAACCGCATAAAAATCTCCTCAAAAACGGGAATGATAAAAAAGATCATGAATAGCACCGCCCCAATGGCGGAGGTGATGATCAATATTGGATATGATAGTGCAGAAATGATCTCCCTACGCTGACCGATCTTTTCCTCCAGATAGTCAAAAAGGTTTTGCAGTACTTCAGCCAACTCCCCCGACTCTTCACCTATCTGAATGCTATATACCTCGTAATTAGTAAAGGCCCCTGTTTCCTGCAACGCGGAGGAGAGCGATGAGCCTTTCATAATGTTATCCAGGATCTCATTGACGATCTTCGTTACTTGCTTCTTACCAGCTTGCTTAACAATATGTTGTAGGGAAGTACTTATGTCCACACCAGCTGTAATCAGCGTATACAATTGCTGATAAAAATTAGACTTATCCTTATCTGTTAGTTTACTACCAAAGAGTTGAATATCCTTGTTCCAGATGCTTTCCGTTTGTTGCTTTTCTGGCTTGGTAGGCGCCGCTATCGCTTCAAGTTCTTTGAGTTTCATTCGGATGTAGTCGTGCCCGGTTTCAAATTTAAGCTTTCTGCTACCGATTTCCTTTTTCGAAAAGGAACACTCAGTCGTGTCACACTATCTCCTAGCACCAACGTGCCCCTGATCATTTCGGTCGTATCCAAGAGATCTAAAAAACCTCCAATGGCCAAACGCTCTTCAAAATCTGAAGTCCTGCGTATCGTACTGTCCCCGGTCCATAAGTATCGAACTCCCGCCCCTACAGGGAACATCACCTCTTCTCCACCGAAAATGGCCCCGTGATTTCTTTGCAAATCCCTTCGAAACATATACTCTAATCGCCAGATTTCATTTGCAAAATGGATGCGCTTCTGTAGTCCCTGATGATATTGCGTGATATAGTAGAAAGAGCTCACCACAAACGTGAGCAATATGGAAGAAATGATCAAAACAACCATCAGCTCAGTCAAGGTAAATGCAGGTATCCTATTCCCCCGGTACATACAACAACTTTTGGTGGAGTGCTTCATTACCCAGACTGTCTGACACTTGCGCTTTCACATGCCAGAGATCCTTAATGGCAGGATCATAAGGCTCGGCAGAAATAAAGACATTGGATCCGTACTGGTCTATCCAATTGATTTCTTCATTCATTGCTTCTTCACCCAAAGAGTCCAGGTAAAAACGTGCTTTGGACAGCATGAGGTGGTCGTGAAGGCTGACCATCGATACCGTAACGTTAAGGTATGTCATCACACCTAGCGTCATTACCACGCTGATAATAATCACTGCTATCAAAGCCTCTATCAAGGTGAATGCTTTTAATTTTTCACCTAATCCAGCCATTGCATCACCTCCTTTTCAGTTTTGACGTGCCAGGTGTTTGGCAGTACAAATGCAGAATCCAGTTCTGCTTTCATCGTACCATTCATGAAATAGTTCTCATAAACCCCCGAGAAACTATTGATCAGGAATTTCCTCACGGTAGCATGACCATTCAATTCACCAAAATGTGTCAACATGCCATTCACATATAGCATTCCGTTCACGTGGGCTCCATCCACCATACTCAACACACGCTGATAGTAGTTATCATCATCACCTGTGAGGATGATCAGCCCGTTTACCTCGGCATCTTGTTCTAACTTGATGACGGCCCTTGCTCGCTCCTGGTTGATCATGAGTACTGAGGGGTATA
>JAHCMJ010000455.1 GCA_019192485.1 Cyclobacteriaceae bacterium HetDA_MAG_MS6
AGGTCAAAGCCGTTATCGGAGGTGAAGGCAACGGAGGCGTCATTTTACCAGACCTACACTATGGTCGAGATGCCTTAGTCGGTATTGCATTATTTCTATCACACCTGGCAAAATTTGGCAAAAGCGCATCTATGCTACGTGCCAAATATCCAAACTATCACATTTCAAAAAACAAAATCGAGTTGACCCCAGAAATTAATGTAGACGCTATCCTGGATACTTTGCAGGATAAGTATAAGAACAACCCAATCAACGTGACGGATGGAGTAAAAATCGATTTTGATTACGAGTGGGTCCAATTACGAAAATCCAATACTGAACCAATAATTCGTATTTTTGCGGAGTCAGAAAGTCGCGCAACTGCCGACCACCTGGCCAACAAGCTTATCATGGATATTAAGGAGATTATCTCTGACTAGAAGTTGTTTTGATTAAGACAGATTTAGCCTCTTATTGAATATTCATTACGGCTAGTTGAACAGCTAATGTAAAGATATGAAAGTATACTTCGACAACGCCGCTACCACCCCCCTAGATCCGGCAGTTTTCGAGGCTATGAAGCCTTTAATGTTAGATCTCTATGGAAATCCCTCATCCATTCATTCGCATGGAAGAGAGGTCAGGTCATCTATAGAAAGATCCAGAAAAAAGGTAGCAGATCTTCTAAATACCTCTCCCTCTGAGATCTTCTTCACGTCAGGTGGAACTGAAGCAGATAACACTGCGCTATGTAGCACAATCGACTCTTATGGGATCAAAAATGTGATCTCCTCCAAAGTTGAACACCATGCTGTTCTGCATACCTTGGAAAACCTAGAAAAGACAGGTAGGATCAAACTGCACTTTGTAGCACTAAATGATAACGGAGAGGTTGAAATGGATCACCTGGAGCAACTACTGATCCAGCATCCTAAGTGTTTGGTAAGCCTGATGCATGCCAATAATGAAATCGCCAACATAATAGATTTAAACGCCTTAGGAGAGCTCTGCGAAGCCCATGAGGCCAAGTTACATTCTGATACTGTGCAGACCATGGGGCATTTCACGCATGACCTTCAGCAGATCAAGGCGCATTGTATAGTGGGATCAGCTCACAAGTTTCATGGTCCTAAAGGAATAGGATTCTTATACGTGCGACATGATCATAAGATCAACCCATTCATATATGGCGGCGCCCAAGAACGTAATATGCGCGGTGGAACAGAAAATGTATATGGGATTGTTGGCCTAGCTAAAGCACTAGAACTTGCCTATGAAGGTATGAGTGAGCATGCTCGCCATATCAAAAGTTTGAAAGGGATCATGATCAAAAGACTGAAAGAATCAATCCCGGATGTGCATTTCAATGGTCTGTCCGATGACATTGAAAACAGTCTATACACTGTACTAAATGTCTGCTTACCTCCATCTGGGGATAATGATATGCTTTTATTTAACCTGGATATCAGCGGCATTTCCGTCTCAGGAGGTAGTGCGTGCTCCAGCGGATCAAACATTGGCTCGCATGTGTTAGCAGAATTAAAAAGAGACTCAAGTCGCGGAGCTGTTCGGTTCTCCTTTAGCAAGTACAATACAGAAGAAGAAGTGGAATATGCTGTGCGAAAACTAGCGGAGTTGACCACTGCTTCTGTTTCCTAGGTCACCCTACAGGAGCTTTTCCCGCTCAATGAAAGCAATCAATGTATCTGCCATGATACGATGGTCTTCAACG
>JAHCMJ010000456.1 GCA_019192485.1 Cyclobacteriaceae bacterium HetDA_MAG_MS6
TATGGCTATCAACTATAATCGATTGCTGCAAGCTGAACTAGTCAACCTGCAAGTTGGCGAAAGTGATCTCTTTAAGCTGAATATTCAACAAGATAAATACATTGAGTCCCAGCTCAAATACCTGAAGACATTGACCAAATTTCAAAAAAATAAGGCTGAGATATTGTTTGAAGCTGGCGTACCTTTCCTCAATTGGTCACCGCAATAATCCCTCAAGAGCTGTTCGTTAGCGATCATAAAACATTTTTAATGTGTTCGTAAATGAACATCTATTTTGACTAAATTGCCGACATCAACGTTTTCTGACCTTTGGCATAGTTTCTGGAAAAAGAATCAGATCCGATAGAAGGAAACATGACTATACAAATCAAAAATTGACAAACCCTGACAAAAGCGTGGATAAAGAACTTGGAAAAATTCTGATTATAGATGACGATGAGGATGTGCTGTTAGCTGCTAAAATGCTACTGAAAAAACACGCCAAAGAAGTGTTGATTGAGAAGAATCCTAAGAAAATTCCATTCCTCCTTAACAACGATAGCTTTGATCTCATTTTGCTGGATATGAACTTCAGCAAGGATATCACGAGTGGGAAAGAGGGATTTTATTGGCTGGAGCAAATCCTTGAAAAAGACCCTCAAGCAGTAGTTATCCTGATCACAGCCTTTGGTGATGTTGAGATGGCGGTAAAGGCTCTAAAAGCCGGAGCAACTGATTTTGTACTCAAACCCTGGCAAAACGAAAAACTGTTAGCCACGCTATCCAGTGCCTCCAGGCTAAAAAAGTCTTACGAAGAAGTTGTACAACTCAAGCAGACTAAGAAACAATTGCAGGAAGACAGCAATCTTGCATTCAAAAATATAATTGGCAATAGCAGTCAGATCAAAGAGGTTTTTAAGATCATTGACAAAGTCGCCAGCACTGATGCCAATATTCTGATCCTAGGTGAAAATGGTACAGGCAAAGAATTAATCGCTCGTGCTGTACATCAAAAATCCTTGCGCACAGATAATGTATTTATCGGCGTGGATATGGGTGCTATCACAGAGACACTTTTTGAAAGTGAGCTTTTCGGACACAAAAAGGGTGCCTTTACAGACGCAAAAGAGGATCGTGCCGGGAGATTTGAAATTGCCAATGGCGGTACACTTTTTCTCGATGAGATTGGCAATCTAAGTATGCCTTTGCAGTCTAAGTTGCTCACTGCCATCCAAAAGAGAGAAGTGACTCGGATTGGCTCGAATAAAGTTGTCCCAATAGATATCAGACTGATCTGCGCCACTAATATGCCAGTGTATGATATGGTTGGAGAAAATGATTTTCGTCAGGATTTACTCTACCGAATCAATACGGTAGAAATTAACCTGCCACCATTACGGGATCGCGAAGATGACATCCCTCTCCTGGCAGATCATTTTATTAGGTCCTACAGCAGCAAATACAGGAAATCGGTCAATAAGATATCTACAAATGCCATCAAAAAACTTCAAAAGTATGGTTGGCCGGGCAATATCCGCGAGCTCCAACATGCTATCGAGCGGGCGATTATCATGAGTGACAATGACACGTTGGGGCCGGATGATTTCTTCTTCCTCATGCAAAAGCCAGACGGTAATATCAATGTGGAGCAAGAAACATTCAACTTGGACGATGTAGAAAAAAATGTAATTCAA
>JAHCMJ010000457.1 GCA_019192485.1 Cyclobacteriaceae bacterium HetDA_MAG_MS6
AGCATTTGTTTCATTTTGGTCCCCAAAGTATCTTAAGATACTACTCTTGATTTTGGCCACTTCCGTCGGTTTTTCGAGAATCTATCTATCTCAGCATTTCTTGGTAGATGTAGTCTTTGGATCTTTAATAGGTGTGCTACTCAGCGCTATATTTTATCTGGCTACAAAACGCTATATCCACCAAGACAGTTTTTTGGCCTAACATACATTTTTACAGTTTTCCAGAAGGCAATTGTGGTAATTTAGAATTTCATTTGGTATGAACTAGAAAAACTACCCAACGATGAGATTGTCTACTCTTTTCTCTACTCCTATTTTAACCATTGTTTCTTGGTATTTGGTCGCTCAACCACTGGTGATGAGCCCAAGTCTTAGCCCTGACGGCAGTCAAGTAGCGTTTTCCTACCAAGGAGATATATGGACTGTATCCAGTGAAGGTGGTCGTGCTATTCGACTGACCTTGCATGAGGGCTATGATGCTAACCCTTTTTGGGATGCCACTGGCAATATGATTGCCTTCCAAAGTGATCGATATGGCAACAATGACATTTATACCATCCCAGCCAAAGGTGGAGTCCCGAACCGTCTGACTTATCACTCGGAAAATGATCTGGTTTGTAGCTGGTCTGCGGATAATGAGATCTTATTTAGCACTCAACGAATCTACTCTCAGGTAGAATGGGAGCCTGAAGTATACCGCATAAATGCTAATGGGGGCACCCCAGATAGGTATATGAATACATTGGCATCTGAAGCCGTTGAGTCACCGGATGGTCAGTGGATAGCCTTGGTAAGGGGGGTGTGCAGGACTTCCAGGGAAGCTTATCGGGGACCCGCAAATAGGAATATTTGGTTATACAACAAGAAAACAGACAAGTACTTGCAAGTCACTGATTTCGCGGGGAACGATTTCAGCCCGAAGTGGGGAGATGACAATACGCTGTACTATTTGACATCTAAAAGTGGTCGATACAATGTGCACAAACTCACGCTTTCTCCCTCCAAAAGCATTAGCGCTGAGGAACAGGTGACTACGGAAACCGAATCAGGACTAATCTCCTTTAGTATTAGTAGGAATGGTCAAAAGCTTGTCTACCATCAAGCCAATCGGATACAGCTGCAAGATTTACAGTCCGGGGCTAAAAATGCCATAGATATTGAGGTCCAAGGTGATTATCGTCACGACCCGGTCGAACGAAAAACCGTAGCTAACAAAGTTGAAGGTTACGCCATTTCTCCAAATGGAGAATATATGGCCTATACGATCCGTGGAGATATATTTGTTACTAAAAACGATAAGGAAGATTCCAGGAGTGTCCGTATTACTGATCATGTGGCTAGAGACTGGCAGGTGACCTGGGCGAGTGATTCCAGCCTGATTTTCATTTCCGATCGCGAAGGTCAATACGATCTTTATCATGCAAAATCTGCAGACCCCAAGGAGAGCGATTTATTCAAAACACTTAAGCTCACCACTACAAGAATGACAAGCACTTCGGAGCAAGAGTTTTTGCCTATACTAGCACCAAATGGCAAACAGGTAGCTTACAGAG
>JAHCMJ010000458.1 GCA_019192485.1 Cyclobacteriaceae bacterium HetDA_MAG_MS6
AGCATTATTGCCGAATTGTAAGATCTGCTCGGAGTTTGTCATAATGGGCCTGGACAAACCACCATCACCTCGCATGTAGGGTACTATTTTTTCAGCTGGTCCTCTTTTAGAAGGATAGTTAAGGTCCCAATCTTTTTCTGTCAAGTACTGACAAAAGGTATTTAGCCCCTCATCCATCCAGGTCCATTGACGCTCGTCGGAATTGATGATCATCGGGAAAAAATTATGTCCGACCTCATGTATGATCACACTGATCATCCCGTACTTGGTAACATCGGTATAGTTGCCTTTGGCATCGGGACGACCAAAGTTGAAGCAGATCATGGGATACTCCATACCAATAGAGGCCGTATGCACAGAAATGGCTACCGGGTACGGGTAGTCTACTGTGTGACGGGAATAAGTAATCAAGGTTTGTCGAACCGCCATTGTAGAATATTCCTCCCAAAGGGGATTACCTTCTTTCGGATAGTAAGACATGGCCAAGGGTGTACTTTTTTCAAGTTTGACTGCCATCGCATCCCACATAAACTTCCTCGACGCGCAAAATGCAAAGTCACGTACATTCTCGGCTTTAAACTTCCAAGTCTTTGTTCCTGAGGCCTTATTTTTTTCGTTGCGGATAGCTTCTTTTTCTGTAATGATTAGAACAGGCTTATCATAAGTTGATTTGGCCTTTTCAAACCTTTCCATTTGCTCCTCGGTTAGCACTTCTTCCGGATTTTGAACTTCTCCTGTAGCTCCTACTACAAAATCTGCAGGTACGGTGATGTCGACTTCGTAATCTCCGAAGTTGAGTGTAAACTCTCCATTTCCCAGGAACTGTTTGTTTTGCCATCCTTCATTATCCATATAGGCTGCCATTCTGGGGAAAAACTGCGCAATGGTATAGAGGTAATTGTCGTCTTTAGGGAAATACTCAAGCCCGGATCGGCCACCGTCTTTCATCCTGTCATTGATATTGTAGCTCCAATCTACACTAAAGGAAATCTTTTCTCCCGTCGCCAGCGGCTGGTTCAGGTTGACCCGCATCATCGTCTTATTGATAAAATAAGATATGGCTTTGCCGCTTTCATCCTTGACTGACTTAATCTTAAAGCCACCGTCAAAATCATTTTGATAGCCCGATAGCTTCCTGGAAGACATACTAGGTGTGACTTTATCTGTTCGAGCCAGAGGTGTATCGGAGTCCTTTGCCCTCATATTTTGATCTAGCTGCAGCCAAAGATATTCGAGTGCATCAGGGGATTGGTTATAGTAAGTGATCGTTTCCGACCCTGAGATAGTCTGGTCCTGATCGTTAAGGGTGAGTTGGATTTTGTAATCTGCTCGCTGCTGCCAGTAGTCGCTGCCGGGAGCACCGCTAGCTGTTCGATAAGCATTTGGTGTGGGTAGTGTCGTTCCCAGCTGCTCAAACTTCTGTTGCCAGTTTTCCTGCGAATACGCAGCCAGGCACAGAACGAGTGCGCATGCACTCAATAATATAG
>JAHCMJ010000459.1 GCA_019192485.1 Cyclobacteriaceae bacterium HetDA_MAG_MS6
GGAGGTAGACTTCCGGGTGATGGATAGAACCGGAAAAATCGTTTTTGAGTATTCTACGCGAGACTCCAATGAAAACGGCATCTTGATCAATTGGGATGGGAAAACCAATGGAGGAGCTGAACTTTCTTCTGGTGTATATTATTATATTGCTGAGGTGCAATATGATGTCTTGGCATCCAGCGATGACAGAGACACTTTTAAGGGATGGGTGAAAATACTGAGATAGGCAATAAGGTTTTGTTATTTGATGGCGTTTGCAACCTGTGCAATTCTACCGTCAATTTTATTATAGATCGTGATCACAAACAGGCCTTTTCTTTTGCCCCATTACAATCTTCAATAGCTCAAGAACTACTGAGAAATACACCTGTAAGACCAGAAGAACTGCAGAGTATAGTTTTAGTGGACAATGAGAAGATTTTCGTCAAAAGCGATGCAGCACTACGTGTTACAAAATATCTTTCAGGCGCTTGGTCAGTGCTATATCTTTTCAGGATCTTCCCTAGATCTCTGAGAGATTTGGTATATGACTTTATCGCAAGGCATCGATACCGATGGTTTGGCCGGCAGGACGAATGCCGTATTCCGACGCCTGAGCTAAAGGCTCGTTTTCTAGCTTAGAACTAGTTATTTTCGATTTTGCAGAACAAATAAATACTTTCTTTCGTATATTTCTTCTGCATAATCGAAACAGATCAATGAAAGGAAGTAATCTCGGTGAGTTTGAGGAGCTGGTACTGCTCATGGTTATGATCCTACAAGAGGAAGCCTACGTGCTAAAAATTCAGGAGGAACTACATGCCCAAACAGGTCGCAAAGTTGCCATGGGGGCTTTGCATACCACGCTAAGCCGTCTGACGTCCAAGGATTTTCTTACCTCGGTTTTTACTGGCGCTACCCAGGAAAGAGGTGGTAGACGCAAGAGAGTCTATTCTGTATCTGCAGCTGGTAAATCTGCCTTGCAAGAGGCGACAGCTATAAGAAAGACATTGTTGGATCAAGTGCCTAACTATGCCTGGCAGGTCAGATACATCTGAAAAGAATAGTTTCCCGAGAACGTCTCTAAGACTTATCAGTTGGTTCTGTAAACCAGAATTGGTAGAGGAAATATGTGGTAATCTGGAGGAGTATCATCATAACCTTTCTCGAAACCGAAGGACATTTAAGCAGGTGAAATACTGGTATGAAGTACTATCATACTTTCGATTATCTACTCTCAGAAAGGTCAATTACTCAAAACAAACAACCATGTTCTACTTCAATCCCAAAATCACTTTCAGAAGCCTTTGGCGAAACAAGGCTCATTCCTTTATCAATT
>JAHCMJ010000460.1 GCA_019192485.1 Cyclobacteriaceae bacterium HetDA_MAG_MS6
CTCCCCTCGGGTTTGATGACACATCCACTGAATTCATCTATCCCAACCCTACAACGGGCCTTATTCAATTAAAAATAAATGCGGATGTGAAAGAAATTCAGATCATCAGCCTTGATGGGAAGGAGCTTTGGAAAAGCGAGAAGCCAACAAAAGAAATTGATCTATCCAACCTACCAAAGGGTCTTTACATGATAAAAATCAAAACAGACGAAGGTGAATTTGAAACGCCTTTAGTACTCAAGTAATCACTTGATCATTTTTTTTACAAACTCTTCTTCATAGGTCATTTTATATCCCCAGTACCACATTTGTTTTTTGATCCATTCCACTCGCTTCTGCACATATGGACTGGGAGCTACAGCAGAATACCGTTTGGGGCTAGGTAAGATTGCAGCGAGTCGGGCTGCCTGAGTTATACTGATGCCATCAGCTGATCGCTTGAAATACGCTTGAGAGGCTGCCTCTGCACCAAATATTCCATCTCCAAATTCAGCTATATTCAAATAAACCTCCATGATGCGTTCCTTGCTCCACACCATTTCTATCAGTAAGGCAAAGTAGAGTTCTGCTGCTTTTCGCAAATACGTGCGATCTGGCCATAAAAAAACATTTTTCGCCACCTGCTGACTGATCGTGCTGGCCCCACGCATGTTTCCTCCTCGCTTATTTACTTCTTCTGCTTGCTTGATCGACCGGAAGTCCAGACCATTGTGAAGAAGGAAGTATTGATCTTCGGCACACATCACTGCCAGCTGCAGTCTGCCGGAAATCTGGTCAAGATTACGCCATTCATATTTAATGTCCTTCTCCTGTCCCTCTATCACCATAAGTTTTGTGATAGGTATTGGGATGAAGGCATAAATGATTACCCAAATCAGAGAAATGATGTTAAAGAGCAGAACAAATCCTACAGTGGTTTTTAAGATATGGTTTAAGGCCTTTTTCAAGAGGAAGCGTTTAAACCGAAAATAGACTAATTGGGAAGTACGGTCATTCCAAATAGCCAGTTTCCGGGAGCATCTTCGACATCACTTCGGAAAAATTCCTTTACCGCACTAATTAACTCACCCCTACTAATGAGGTTGTCTTTATTTCGATCCAGTTTCCTGAATGACTTGGCAGCAAAACGCACTTCGATGCGATAACCAACAAGCAGGTCTATGTATTCATCTAAATCGATATAACCGTCATTGTCAGTATCGAAATTGTCAAAAATCTCTCCCACAAACTCATCTACATATTGGTTGAAAACATCCTCATCTCCATTAACAATCACCTCCTCTGCGAAATGAACCCAGTGGTCCCAGTT
>JAHCMJ010000047.1 GCA_019192485.1 Cyclobacteriaceae bacterium HetDA_MAG_MS6
GTTTGGCTCCTCATCTGCTGCTACTCTGATGCCAAGCTGAAACTCTTCACGAATATACTTGTCATAATAGTCCAGTTCCATCAGGTTATCCAGGATGGGGATACAGTTCTCAAATCCATCATTGACTAACCCTGCTACGTTTTGTAGATAGAGCGGCCGCTTATATCCATTGCACAGTATGTAAAGTTGCTTATCGATTAAGCCATTTTTGTACAAATTGCGAATGATCGGAATATCATAAGCCGAAGAAGTTTCAATGTGAGCATCATTTCTAAGGACTTCCTCGATCACAAATTGGAAATGTGAGGACTTAGTACAATAGCAATAAGTATAGTCTCCCTGGTACTTGTTTTTTCGCATGGCGTCATTAAAGATCTTGCGCGCATACTGAATATTCTGACTAATTTTTGGGAGATAAGTTAACTTCAATGGAGTGCCATATTTTTTGATCACGTCCATCAGGTTGACATGATGAAAAAAGAGATTATTCTTCTTTACTTTGAACTCTGCCGTAGGGAACTCAAAGGTCTGGTCGATGAGATCTGCGTAAGTCTTCATTTAGGATCAAAAATGCTTGCAATTATGGATCAAAAAATCGAAAGTTCTCCATTATTAAAATTGATTCTTTTGACATAGAGAATTGATTGGCGGCAATTACTACTTTTGCAGCCATTTTGACAACATATTTTTTGATGATCCCAATAAAAGTTCTTGATGAATTCGCCCCACTCGAAGCAGTAGTCCTTGGTACTGCCAAAAGCTTCGGCGGAACCCCATCCATCGAGGAGGCATACGACCCCAAAACGAAAGAGCATATTCTTACAAATACCTTCCCTGAAGAAGGGGACCTGGTAATAGAACTCGATGGAGTAGCTCGGGTGTTAGAAAAGTATGGCGTGAAAGTGTACAGGCCGGAAGTGATATCCGATTACAACCAGATATTTGCGAGAGATATAGGTATTGCAATAGGAGACAAATTTATAGTACCTAAGGTACTGTATGATAGAAGCAAGGAATCTGATGGTCTTTTGTATATCCAGCACCAGGTCGAAGACTCCAAGGTTTTGTTGCCTGAGGGCAGCATCAGGATTGAGGGAGGAGATGTTATGCTTTGGAATGGGAAAATACTTGCAGGCTATAGCAAAGAGGAGGATTTCGAAAAGTATAAAGTGGCCCGAACCAATGAGGAAGGCATCCAGTACCTGATCAGGGAGTTTCCAGATTGGCAGGTGATCCCTTTTGAGCTCAAAAAATCAGACGAAGATCCTTACGAAAATGCACTTCACCTAGATTGCTGTTTTCAGCCTCTTGGGATGGACAAAGCCATTATGCATAAACCGGGTTTTAAAAACCCAAAAGATGCAGATTTTCTAATATCTATCTTTGGCGAAGAGAATATCCATTTTATAGATCGAGAGGAGATGTATCAAATGAACTCCAATATATTCTCCATAGCACCAGATATTATTATTTCTGAGAGGAGTTTCACGAGACTCAATTCGCAACTTAGAGATTGGGGCTTTACGGTCGAAGAGGTGATGTTTTCAGAAGTAGCTAAGATGGAGGGATTGTTGAGATGTACGACTATGCCCTTGAGTAGAACTTATGCTTAGCCAGGTTACCGATACAATACTGATGGTGAGGCCGGTCGCTTTTCGTAAAAATGAAGAAACAGCAGCCAACAATTATTATCAAAAGGATGGAACCGAATCATCAGATGAGATGCAATCTCAAGCATTGGCTGAATTTGATCAGCTTGTCGATATGCTACTAAAAAATGATATCAATGTCTTAGTGGTAAATGATATCGAAGATCCCAGCACACCTGATTCTATATTTCCCAACAATTGGATATCCATGCACGAAGATGGACAGGTGTGGCTCTATCCCATGTTTGCCGAGAACCGAAGAAAGGAAAGGGATAAAGAGATACTTACGACATTGTCCACCCAATACCAAGTGACAGAAATTGTTGATTTGACCAAGTGGGAACAAAAATCAAACTTTCTCGAAGGTACTGGGAGCCTTATCCTGGACCGGATCAATAAAATGGCTTATGCAGCCTTGTCTGACCGCACGCATTCCCAGGTGCTGAAGGCTTTTGATAGGCAATCAGGGTATGAAGTATGCAGTTTTCGGGCTATGCAGACTGTTGATGGACGTAGACTCCCTATCTATCATACTAATGTGATGATGTCTGTAGGAGAAGGGTTTGCTTTAGTCTGTGCAAGTAGTATAGATGATTCCGAAGAAAAGGCAAACCTCCTGAGGACCTTACAAAAAAAAGGAAAGGAAGTAATAGAGATATCGGAAGCCCAAAACAACCAGTTTGCAGGGAACATATTGCAGGTAGCCAACAACAAAGGTCAGAGGCATATTGTTATGTCGCAAGCAGCCTATGACAGCTTAGATCAGGGGCAGATAGAAAGATTATCAAGTCACGGATTGCTAGTATACAGTCCCATTCCTACTATCGAGAGACTCGGTGGTGGCAGTGTACGATGTATGATGGCAGAGGTATTTTTGCCACTGAAAAAGTAAAATGGATTATTTAGAAGCTAAAATCAAAGCAGAGTTGTCAAAAGCCTTTCAGGCCTGTTTCGAACATGATCTGCCTGCTGATCAAATCAGCCTACAGCCGACCAGAAAAGAATTTGAGGGTTCACATACGTTCGTGATTTTTCCCTATCTGAAAATTTCACGTAAGAAACCTGAAGAAACAGGAAATCAAATTGGCGAATACCTGAAAGAGCATTCATCGATAGTTGAGCGTTTTAATGTTGTCAAAGGCTTTTTAAACCTAAAGCTGACAGATAAATTATTCGTCAGCACATTCAGAAAAATTTTCGAAGAAGAACAGTATGGACAACAGCCCAGTAATGGCAAAAAGGTGATAATAGAATTTTCTTCACCCAATACCAATAAACCGCTACACCTTGGGCATTTGAGAAATAACTTTTTGGGTGATGCCGTGAGTAGAATATTAGCTTCCAATGGCTATGAGGTCAGCAAAGTCAATCTAGTCAATGACCGAGGCATCCACATCTGTAAGTCGATGCTGGCATATGAGCGTTTTGGTTCTGGAGAAACCCCCGAGTCCTCTAAAACAAAAGGAGATCACCTGATTGGCAAGTATTACGTTCGCTTCGATCAGGAATATAAGAAAGAGGTAGAAGGGTTGTTGGCATCTGGAAGCTCGGAGGAAGAAGCTGCTAAGAATGCACCATTGATGCTTGAGGCACAGTCCCTATTACGAAAATGGGAACAGGGAGACAAGCAGACGGTCGCACTTTGGAAAAAAATGAATAGCTGGGTCTATGATGGCTTTGCGCAGTCCTACCAAACTATGGGGGTATCATTTGATAAGATTTATTACGAGTCAGATACTTATTTGCTGGGTAAGGATGTGATAGAGGACGGCCTTAGACAAAGCGTCTTTTTCAAAAAAGAGGATGGATCAGTTTGGGTAGACCTGACTGATGAGGGAATGGACCAGAAACTACTGCTGCGAGGTGATGGTACATCCGTGTATATTACTCAGGACATAGGTACTTGTGAGTTGAAGCATAAGGACTTTAGTTTTGATAAATCTGTGTATGTGGTAGGTAATGAGCAGGATTACCACTTCAAGGTGCTCTTTCATATCATGAAGAAACTAGGCCGAGATTACAGTGAGGGACTCTATCACCTGTCCTACGGCATGGTGGACTTGCCGTCAGGTAAAATGAAGTCGAGAGAAGGTACAGTAGTAGATGCGGACGACCTGATGCAGGAAATGTTTGATACTGCGGAGAAACATACAACAGAGCTTGGTAAGGTAGAAGGACTAAATGAGGAGGAAGCTCAAGAGCTTTATAGAACGCTAGGGCTTGGAGCACTGAAATACTTCCTGCTGAAAGTAGACCCCAAGAAGCGAATGCTGTTTGACCCTCAGGAATCCATTGAGTTTCAGGGGAACACTGGTCCATTTATTCAATATACGCATGCCAGGATATCAGCCATTTTGCGCAGAGCAGCTCAACGAGAATTAGAACCTGCTGTTGGCGATATTGAGGAGCTCGATGCCAAAGAAGTAGATGTGATCAATATATTGGTAAGGTATCCATCGGCAATTGTGCAAGCTGCAGATGAATATTCACCTGCTCTTGTGGCCCAATATGTCTACGACCTAGCCAAGTCTTATAATGGGTTTTACCAAGAGGTCAGTATCTTCAACGAGGAAGATGAGAACAAGCTTCTTTTTAGAATTGCACTATCTGCCATGGTTGCCAGGATCATTCATCATGGTATGGCTTTACTAGGTGTCAGGGTGCCCGAAAGGATGTGAGCATGAGTAAGACTAGGACTTGGTTAAAAGCTTTTAGGTTACGTACATTACCGCTAGCATTTTCATGTATTATCATGGGTGCATTTCTGGCAGCGAATGATGGCGCTTTCAATGTAGGGGTTTTGCTGCTTAGTTTGCTTACGACGCTGTTTTTGCAGGTGCTTTCCAATCTCGCTAATGATTACGGAGATGCGATGTCTGGTGTGGATGGTCTTGATCGAGTTGGCCCTGACAGAACAGTCCAAGCAGGTTTAATCAGCACGAAAGAAATGAAGCGTGCAATAGTCGTTTTCGTTTTGCTCTCACTACTATCTGGTCTTGCCTTGCTATTTGTAGCATTTGGTATTCACAATTACGTGGGGTTTGTATTTCTGGTGTTGGGCCTTGCTGCTATCGGTGCAGCGCTGAAGTATACCATAGGAAAGAATCCTTATGGATATGCTGGCTGGGGGGACTTCTTCGTATTTATATTTTTTGGAGTGGTAGGAGTAGGTGGAAGCTACTATTTATACACACACCAAATACGATGGGATGTATTGTTGCCAGCCACCAGCTGTGGTCTGATGGCAGTAGCGGTATTAAATGTTAATAACATCAGAGATATTGAATCGGACCGCAAGGCAGGCAAGCGATCGATACCAGCAAGGCTGGGTAAGAGCAAATCCGAGATCTATCATATCACGATACTTGCGACAGCAATAATATGTGCTATAGGATATCATGTCCTCAACTTCCAATCCTGGTTTTCCCTACTTTTCCTACTGGTAACTCCTTTGATTGCTAGAAATATTGTCGCTATTATGACAAGAGAAGGGATGCAGCTGGATCCTTTTCTTAGGCAAATGGCTATAACCACTTTACTTTTCACTCTTTTGTTCGGTATAGGGCTGCTTCTCTCATAAGGATTTCGGTAGTATAAGTAACTCTATCTGGCATGCACTTGATTGTTTGCTATTTTATTCAAACATTTGTAACCACGGACCTACCTTGAAGATTTGAATTTTTAAACTGGCATACTTGTTGGTTAACAAAAATTTAAAATGCAATGGGGGCAATCGATCTTTAATTTGCCTCTACTTTGAATTAACTATTCATTAATTGCAGTAAATTGATTTTGTAAAAAACAAGTTAAATCAAAAACCCATGAAAAATTTAGCACTTGGAATGCTCGCGCTGTTACTTATCGGAATATCTTTTGATGGAGTCGCGCAAAAAAAAGAAAGACAACTTAAAAAGCAGGTGAAGGCCAAAGCCGTAAAAGAAGCTCGAAAAGAGGCCAAAAAATTCAGAAAAGACGGCTACGCGGTTGCACCCGGAGCTCTACCCATGGACAAGCAAATTGAAAAAGCCTGGACCAGACAATATGAGACAGATGACAATGGATTCCCACTATATATAGTTGCTTCAGGAAAATCTATTGCCGAATCTACAGCAGCGGCCAAGCTGCAAGCCACTGAGTTGGCCAAACTGGAATTGGCAGGTACAATCTCTACTCAGGTTGGAGCCCTAATAGAAAATAGTATTTCTACCAATCAACTGTCCAACGAAGATGCTACTTCCGTCACCAAAACTGTAGGTGCCTCTAAAAATGTCATCGCTCAGGAATTGGGTAGAGTTTTGCCTTTATTTGAAATCTATAAGAACGTGGGCAAAAATGTAGAAGCCAATGTTCGGATAGGTTATAATACCAAGCTTGCTTATGAAATGGCCCGCAAAACACTGAAGGAAAAGCTACAAGAAGAAACAGATGTAGCGCATGAGAAGCTTGAGAAGCTGCTCAATTTCAACTAAAAACAACCTTGAATTTATTCATCACTAAATATATAATCAACTTATGAAGCTCAAGATTTATCTACCTGTTATTGCTTTGGTAGTAGGTCATTTAACTATGGCTCAACTTTTCGGGCCAACTTTTAAAGCCAACTACCTTAGCGCTCCTGAACTGCACCTGGATGCAGAGAAAATTGCTATTCTAAAATTTGTAGACGAGAACGACACCAACTGGAGTTACTGGAAAAGTACTACAGATGGTGGCGCGAAAATGTCCGATTATATCGTCACTAGATTGTTGGACGATAAACGTGGACTTGGCGATGAAGATAAGCTCTATATCTCTGGTCTGAAAACTGATATCTACACCTTGGTAGAAAGAAGTCAACTGGACAAAGTGCTCAAAGAGCAACAACTTGGAGCCAGTGGTGCTATTGATGATGCATCTGCTGCCGAGGTTGGGAAACTGCTTGGTATTGATGCGATAGTGTCAGGATACGTTTCTCACACTGCTACTTTAGATAGAGATAGAAGCTCTTCTAAAGATAAGGAAGGTAATGTTCGCTACTCTTATAAAATAGAGAGAGTGGTAATTGCCGAGTCACGTATCAAAGTGATTAGTGTTGCAACAGGAGAGATTCTTGGAAACAAAGAATTCACTTCCACCAGGAGAGACAGCAGGTCCAGCTCCAAAGGCTATCCGGATGCCTCCGATATCAAAAGTGAGGAGCAACTAAAAAATGATGCTTACAAAGGTATGGCACGCCAAGTTGCTAATTACTTTTCTCCAGGTTACAACTTCACAGGCCGTAAGATCATGAAGGTGAAAACTAAAGAGTATAAGAAAGCAGCAAAAGAGGCTGTAGATTACCTGAAAGACGAGCGAATTGACAAGGCGCTTGCCAAGTACCAGGAACTCTACGAGCTGGATCCTTACAATGCTGAAATTGCTTACAATACAGGCATTATGTATGAAGGCACAGGAAACTACGACAAGGCGCTTACTGCTTTAGCAGCAGCTGCCGAAATCAATCCTGATAAGGATCTTTATAAAAACGCCAATAAAAGAGTGGCAAATATCCAGAAGTACACCAATTTCTTGAAAACCAAGGGGATTGAAATCAAGCCTTATGAGTTTGCGACCTCTGGATCTAAGCTAGCGGATAGAGTGACTACCAAAGGAAAAACAAAAGACAGATATGATGTCTTTGAACAAATGGATAGTTCATCTAAAGTAGTGGCAAAAGTGCCAGGAGGTACTGACTTTGATATTATTGAAGACAATGATGTTTGGATCAAGATCAAATTGCTGGGAGGCAAAGAAGGATATATCCTTAGCAGCTCGGTGAAGAGATAATTTTTGGTTCGATATTTGAAAGAAAAAGGCTTTAAATGGATTGTTTAAAGCCTTTTTTTCTTTGAAAACCGAAATGCATGAAAAGCTGTTATTATTCACGAAAGAATCTTTTTGACGAAACAGATTTTGGAGTAGATTTTGTTACAGCCTTATTATGAAGGTTTTATTTTTATTAAAAACTTAGTTGATCAAATCATGAAGCGCTATTTCCTCGCCATTATCTTTCTTGGTGTTTTACTGACCACTCTACAAGCTCAAGCTCCAAGATGGGTGGAGTACAATCAGAGAGAACGTATGTACCCATCCGATGAATATCTGATAGGATTTGCATCAGCTAGCGATGTTGCTTATACAGATTTATTGATGGAGGAACTCGTGGGAGCTGCCAAGAAAGAATTGATCGAATCCATCAAAGTATCCATCTCCAGTGAGTCAAGTATTAAGATTGAAGCTGTCAATACCAAATCCAATAGCGAATATCTTAATCGCACTGTTTCTTACGCGGATGCGGATATCGTTGGATTGAAGTCAGATACTTACTTCGACTCCAAGAAGAAAGTCGCCTATGCATTTGTATATGCATCATATGAAAGTGTAAAGTCATACTATAGTAGCTTCATTGCACTAGCCACTTCAGAAGTTCGTTTGGCAATTGACAATGCGACATCATTTGCCTCATCGGGTAGTTATGGAGATGCATTAACAACCTTACTCGATGCTGATAACAAACTCTTTGAGGTGAAACAGGCTCAGGGATTATTGCTAGCTATGGCAGTGGAAGATGAACTTACATTGAAAGTAAATACGACCTCTCAGCTACAGAGAGAAGTGCTCCTCAAACTTGATGAAGTGCTTAAAAGTGATGGTTTATCTATCGAAAACCTTTCTGATTATCTGTCATATCGAATATCTACCTTAGAATTCAAGGAGGAAGATCAGGTTTTTGCTCAAGCTTCAACTTACAGTGACTACCCGTTGAAATCTAGTTTCGGAGATTTGCTTGATAACTATCTACAAGAGCAATCAAAGAAAAGGGAAGTGCCATTGGTTTCTGATCAAAATGGAACGACTTACACCATTTTGGCAAACTACTATGAAGCAGGAAAAGACGTGCAAGTTTCCGTCAACGTAATGGCCGCAGCCTCTGGAGATGCCGTTGCTTCCTTTAATGGTCGGGTGGCTGTATCACAACTTGAGTCCAAGGGCATTGAGTATGTACCTATCGAAATAAGGAAGCTTCGAACATTGGGCGAAGCCAAACTTACCCCTCAACCCAAGACCGTAGAGGTCAAGTTCAATGAAGCCATAGATCAGCCCTTTAAGATGGTGGTAACAGGTGGTTCAGGTCAGCCATTGGAAGGGATACCTTTTAATTACCAGCACAAAACCATTAGCGATATCAAAGGTGATGTCAGTTCCAATGCTTCTGGCCTAGTGGAAGTTGCTGTACAAAAGATATCTCAACCCAAGAAACTGCAATTTCTCAACCTTTCAGTCGATGTAGGTCGCTATCTCAATATGCAAATTGGAGATGAAATATTGGAACGGTTAAAAGCGGATTATAAGGTTCCCAAAACTAATTTTATCATTAAGTTGAAAGGCTTGGCACTTTACATCGATGCTAATGAAACGCTACTGGGAGAATCATATCAGCAAAAGATGGTTTCCAATAAGCTGAAGCAGACGTTTACTGAGCTTGGCTTTCACTTTGTAGATGATCCAGATGGAGCCGATTATTATATGGAGGTTCAGGTAGCTTCCAATAGCGGAGGAGAGTTTCAGGGATTGTACTTTTCCTATGCCAATGTGACGGTATCACTTACCAATCTTGGTTCTGGAGACGAAATCTTCACAAAATCATATAACGATATCAAAGGCGGAGGAGGTAGCTTTAAGTCTGCAGCGCTAAAAGCCTATACTAAGGCATCAAATCAGGTTTCCGAGGAGATCAAAACCCAGTTTCAATAGATATTTTAATAAATTGAATAGATAATACTTAAACCACTACGATGATGCATAAAATTCTTGTTCCCTACGACTTCACCAAGATTGCTAATCAAGCCCTCGATTTTGCTGTAGAGTTATCAGAGAAGTCGGCTGATTGCGCCGTTGTTTTATTAAATGTGGTAGAGCATCCATCTGCATCCTCACTTAAGACCATGGGGGTGACCGATTTTGATCCGCAGGAGGATATTTACTTTCTGAAACTTGTGGAATCGGTAAAAAATAAGTTGCAAACTATAGTCGATGCTCGTGGTAATAATGTGTCCTATAAGTTAGGTTTTGGAAATGCCTATAAGTCTATTCAGGATGAAATTGCCGCAGAAAAAGTTGACCTGCTGGTTATGGGAACATCGGGGTCTGAAGGTATTGATGAAATGTTCGTAGGCTCCAACGCAGAACGTGTAGTTCGCCTGGCGAAGTGTCCTGTGATTACGCTCCGCGCACCTGCAAAAGTGGCTGACATTAAAACGATAGTTTTTGCCTCAAACTTTGCCGATATCAAAGAGCACTTTGGTGACAAAGTAAAAAGCCTGCAATCCATTTTTGGAGCTGAGCTAAAAGTGGTTAAAATAAATACACCGGCCAACTTCACCAGTACCCGTATAGACAACAAGTCAATGTCGGATTTTGCTTCCAAACATGGTTTGAGTAATTATACCATCGATGTTTACAATCATGCCAATGAAGAGGATGGTATCATGCACTACGCAGAAGACATTGATGCTGATATGATTGCTATTGGGACCAATCAACGGACAGGGATCAATCACTTTCTTTTGGGCAGCATAGCTGAAGATATTGTCAATCATTCCAAACGCCCGGTTTGGACCATGAATCTGGAAGTCTAAACGTCCGATCTCTTTGCAATCCCTGATGCCGTGCACTACATTTGCCCGCGTGAGGGATTTTCTTCATTTATATCATATAACACATCATTTCTCTTAGGATAAGAGTACTTGAGGTATGCCTTTTTATGGCGACCACCCAATCAATAATTGACTCAGATATCTTCCATCCACAATTCGAATGTCACTACTAAAAATTGCAATACAAAAGTCTGGCCGACTTAGTGAGGACTCTTTGAAATTATTCAAAGAGTGCGGCATCAAAGTCAACAATGGTGCAAAAAAACTAAAGGCCGTTTCTTCTAATTTTCCCGTCGAGTTTCTCTACTTGCGAGATGATGACATTCCAGGATATGTTGAAGATGGCATTGCCGATATCGGGGTTGTTGGGGAAAATGTCTATCTGGAAGCTAGAAAGAAGGTAGAACTTGTGAAAAGACTCGGTTTTAGCAAATGCCGACTGTCTCTGGCTATACCCAGGGATGTGGACTATTCCGGAGTCACTTTTTTTGATGGGAAGAGTATAGCCACCTCTTACCCGGTTATTCTCGAGAAGTACTTGAATAAGCAGAATGTCAAAGCTGAAATTCATAAGATCAGTGGTTCTGTAGAAATTGCTCCGGGTATTGGACTTGCAGAAGGCATATGCGATATTGTGAGTTCGGGTAGCACGCTGCTTAGCAATGGCCTGAAGGAAGTTGAGACTGTAACGAAATCTGAAGCAGTCATGGTGGGTAACCGGGGTTTGGATGAGGAGAAAAAGAGGTTACTTGACCAGTTACTTTTTAGGCTGGATGCGGTGCTAGTTGGTAAAAACAATAAATACGTATTGCTCAACGCTCCGAATGAAAAGTTAGATGAGATTATTTCACTATTACCGGGGATGCGTAGTCCTACAGTTCTTCCACTTGCCACAGAAGGTTGGAGTAGTATTCATTCTGTGATCAATGAGGATGAGTTTTGGGAGAATATCCAGAAACTGAGAGAGGCGGGTGCCGAGGGAGTTTTGGTGGTTCCTATTGAGAAAATGATTAGGTGAGTATGCAGATATATGTCAAGCCTAAGGAGAATGATCTCATTCAAATATTAAGACGCCCATCATATGATCTGAGCAAGGTCGAAAAAATTGTCGATCCCATTTTAGATAAAGTCAAGCGGGGAGGTGATCGAGCATTGAGAAAATTTGCTCTAGAATACGATCATGTTGAGCTTCAGGAATTATGGGTCTCTGAAGAAGAACTGGCTCGTGCAGAAGATCAGGTGCCCAAGAAACTAAGAAAGGCCATTAAGGTAGCTAAGGAAAACATCTGGAAATTCCATGGGGCCCAAAGGACCTCTGACCTGGATATGGAGGTTATCAAAGGGATCAATTGCAGTCGTAAGTCAGTACCCATCCAGCGGGTAGGCTTATATGTGCCGGGCGGCTCGGCACCATTGTTTTCTACTGTTTTGATGTTAGGTATACCTGCTATAATTGCCGGCTGCGAGGAAATTATCCTTTCTACTCCTACCAATAGACTGGCTGAAGTAAACGCCGTAGTGCTTTATACGGCAGGGTTGCTGGGAATCAAGAAGATACTAAAAGTAGGAGGAGCACAGGCCATTGCGGCTATGGCCTATGGCACAGAAACGGTTTCCAAAGTAGATAAGATTTTTGGGCCAGGTAATCAGTATGTGACAGTTGCTAAGCAACTGGTGGCCAAAGATATGGTGGCTATAGATATGCCTGCGGGACCATCAGAAGTGCTTGTTTTCGTAGATAAGGAATCAAATGCAGCTTTTGCTGCTGCTGATCTGCTATCACAAGCAGAGCACGGTGTCGATAGTCAGGTTATTTTGGTATCTACCAGCAAGAAAAAAGCCGAAGAAGTGAGCCTTCAAATTGAAGAGCAACTAAAGGATCTGCCTAGAAAAGATATAGCAAAAGAGGCATTAAAATTCAGTGCCGCGATAGTTGTGGAGGATCGGGAGGCAGCACTGGATATCATTAATAAGTACGGTCCGGAGCACCTGATCCTGAGCGTTTCAAAACCTGAGAAACTCGCGGCGAAGATAGTAAATGCCGGATCCGTTTTTGTAGGAGAGTATACGCCGGAGTCGGCAGGTGACTATGCATCAGGAACTAACCACACTTTACCGACTAATGGCTGGGCACGGTCCTATTCTGGTGTTTCTTTGGATAGCTTTTACAAAAAGATTACCTTTCAACAAATCACTCCTGAAGGGCTGCGGTCTTTAGGACCTCATATTGAGACGATGGCAGAAGCAGAGCAGTTGGAAGGTCATAAAAATGCAGTCACTATCAGGCTTAAGCATTTATCTTAGATGGAATTAGTCGAGCGCCTCATTCGAGGGCATTTAAAGCATCTAGAGCCATATTCTTCGGCCAGAGATGAATATACGGGTACAAAGGGTGTTTTTTTAGATGCTAATGAAAACCCTCACGGATCTGTAGCCGGAGATAAATGGAATAGATACCCTGATCCCTACCAGAGGTCTTTGAAGCTGGCTGTTTCCGGGATAAAAGGAGTCCCTACCGAAAACCTATTTATCGGTAATGGCAGTGACGAACCCATTGATTTATTGATCAGGGCTTTTTGCGAACCTAGCGAAGACCATATTCTCGTGTTTCCTCCTACTTACAAGATGTATGAGGTGTCAGCTAGCATCCAAAATGTGCAAGTGAAAAAAATCCAGCTGACAGATGACTTTCAACTTGATGTGCGTACAGCCAAAGGAGTTACCGATGAGCATACGAAGCTGACTTTTATTTGTTCCCCCAATAACCCAACTGGTAATAAGATGCGAATGAGGGATATCACAGATATTTTGGAATCTAGTAAAGGTTTGGTAGTGGTGGATGAAGCTTACATAGATTTTGCGCCTGATTTGTCTTTTTCCAAAAGGCTGGAAGAGTATGAAAACCTGGTGGTGTTGCAAACTTTTAGCAAGGCTTGGGGGATGGCAGCTTTTAGATTAGGAGTGGCCTATGCACATGCAGAAGTGATCAAAGTGCTCAACATGATCAAGGCGCCCTATAACATCAGCGGCCCTATCCAGCAACAAGCATTGACTGCTTTCCTCAATTTTCAAAAAAAGAATGATTGGGTAACGATGGTGGCCGAGGAGCGGGAGAAAATCATACCTGGGATAGAAGGGATGTCAATTGTGAAAAAAGTCTTCCCAAGTGAGGCTAATTTTCTGCTGGTGCAATTTCATGAATCGGAACCAGTTTTTAATCACCTGATTAGCAATCAAGTGATTGTAAGAGATCGATCTTCTGAAGCAAAGTGTGAAAATTGTCTGCGTATAACGATAGGTACTAGGGATGAAAACGAGCGACTTTTGTTTCTTTTGCAGTCGTTGTCAGATCACTAACTTTATTCTATTACAAGCAATTTCTTTGATCTTTTCAGCAAGACTTCAAAGTAATACGTCAAAATACGAACTTAAGTATTAAATTTGTCGTATATCTTAAAAAAAGATCTTGCAGATGGGAGTGCCTTCGCCGATAATAGAGAAAAGTACAATATATGAATTGCTGAATAGCTTTTTGTATAAAGATGAGCATATACCAAGTACTTTCCTCAAACACTTTATGGAATCTGTAGGTGCTAGTCAAAACACAGCCGCCAAGCTAATGGGCATCTCTACCCGTACACTCCAGCGCGAATTAAATGGGGAACACCTTAGTACGGAGCTTTCCGATAGATTCCTACAGTTGATTGACTTATACAAGGAAGGTATAGAGGCCTTCTATGACTTGGAGACACTCAAAAACTGGCTAGAGACATCAAAATCTAATCTACATGATCGCAGACCTTTTGAATTGATACATACCATTACGGGGATTCAACAGGTAAAAGAAGAAATCATTCGCACTAAATTGGGTATTTTGTCTTAGATGCAGGTTTTTCGCCTGACACACCCTAAATACGCTCAAGATATTTCTGGCTACGGCTCTTTGATGGTCCCCGGTAGGTGGAACTTCAAGGGACATCGTGTGCTATATACAGCTGAAAACTCTAGTTTGGCACTTCTGGAGTACTTGGTACATACGGAGGGGTTGGCAAGGAGGCTGCCCTATCAGTTAGTCACTATTGAGATACCAGACACTATCGCTGAGGAGATTTCAGTACAAGACTTAGGTCCTGGGTGGAAAGAAGATGTTGTGAAGATCAGAAGGCTGGGGAGTGAGTGGCTCCAATCCGAATCTTCGCTGGTTCTGAAGGTACCATCCGTGATCAATGATGATAACAGTAATTTTTTGATCAATCCTGAGCATGCTGACTTTGCGGAGGTTCGTATTGTGGCGAGCAAGGTGATTACTTTTGATAGACGCCTTTGGTAACTTAAATAGGGCTTGCTGAGAAACGCTTTTTCTGAAAAGGTTGGGATTTTCTGATTCAGGAGACACTTTTTTGAGATTTTCGATTCTTAAATGGTGCAAGCTTTTCAAAGTAGAAGGCTTCTTTCCCTTGCACGAAAAAATCTCGATTTCGAGATTTTTCGCTAGTCCCAGGCACACCATCTACTGCGTTAGCCTCAGATCGAAGTATAATCATACATCTTCCCTCGACTGCCTTGTATCTGGCACACCTGAGACTTTCTCAGCCCTAAATAGCTGATGGCTTGTAATCTAGCCTGGATTGTGGGTAGTGCTGAGCTTGTGCGGAAAGCCAGTATCAGGAATGTAGATAGCCATAAGGTTTCGCTCCAAATCTTTTATTTCATTTATTTGCACTTTCTAATCAATACTGATGAAGCAACGCATTTTGTTTATAGACCGTGATGGTACCATTTGTGCTGAGACGGACGACGAAAAGGTGGACAAGGTCGAAAAACTGAATTTTTTACCTGAGGTACTTTACTATTTGCGAAAAATTAGACAGGAGGGCAATTACTTTTTTGCAATGGTCACGAACCAGGATGGCTTGGGGACTTCGGATTTTCCTAATGAGGAATTTTGGCCAGTACATGAATTTATCATGAGGTTGTTATCGAGTGAGGGCATTGAGTTTGACGCAGTACACATTGACGAACATTGGGAAAAAGACAATCATCCTAATAGAAAACCAGGTATAGGTATGCTCAAGAGCTACCTTGATGGGGATTTTGATATCGAGAACTCATATGTATTGGGCGATCGGGTGACGGATGTGCAGCTAGCACGTAATCTGGGGTGCAAGGCAATTCATATCTGGTCTGAAAAGACCACAGATGCGGAGTTAACAACTGAGAGTTGGAAGCGTATCTATGAGGAACTCATATTGGCATCGAGAAAAGCATCTGTACATCGAAAGACAAAAGAGACTGATATCAAGATTGAACTCAATCTTGATGGCTCAGGTCAGACCAATAATCAGACGGGATTGGGCTTTTTTGATCATATGCTGGATCAACTAGGCAAACACTCTGGTGTGGATCTTTCTATAATTGTGGAGGGTGACTTGGAGATTGATGAGCATCATACCATTGAGGACACTGCCTTGGCACTGGGAGAGGCATTTTTGGAAGCTTTGGGGGATAAACGAGGAATAAGCAGATATGGATTCTTATTGCCTATGGATGATGCCTTGGTGCAAGCGGCAATTGATTTCAGCGGGCGACCATGGCTGGTGTGGGAGGCCGACTTTAAACGTGAAATGGTGGGCGAAATGCCTACGGAAATGTTCATGCACTTTTTCAAGTCTTTTTCGGATACTTCGAAATGCAACCTGAATATCAAGGCAGAGGGTGACAACGAACATCACAAGATTGAAGCGATCTTCAAAGCTGTGGCTAAGTCTATCAAAATGGCGATTGCTCGAAATCCAGATGAAATGGATGCTTTGCCCACCACCAAAGGAAAACTTTGAATCAGCTAACAATGAGTAATGAATAATATCTAGTTAAAAACCTATTATTCATTACTCATTGAAATGATCATTTTGTTAGATTCTGTCCCAAGGAATGCCGAATAGCATCAGTAGCAGGGATACTCCGAAGAAGATTGCCTGGAACCTGAACTTGACAACATCATCATCCGATTTTTTTGAAATAGATCTTCCGGCTTGAGCTGCTACAGCAGCCAGTATCATGACTGAGATATGCTCTACTGCCCAAAACCTCAATTCGTCATCCTTCATAGCTCCGCCAAAGTCTCTTAGTGCTATATCTGTGATCGGACTCAGGAAGAAGTAAAGTACGATTCCTATAAGTAGCTGTAGATGCATGGTACCTACGTAACTAGCTGCTAGGATATTGTCAAGTTTGGCATACTTGCCTCCACTGAATAGTCCAATAAGTGACTTTACAATTAAGATCAATACCAGTAATAGTACCAGCCACCTAAGGCCGGAGTGTGCATTGAGCAGGAATGAATACATAATCTTTAAACTAAGGTTTTGCTATTAATACGATGTCCCCAAAGGTAAGGATCAAAGTTGGAATGTAATTGTCGTGCACCTTACGACCTGGAGAAACATGCTTTGCAAATGAAATACCTAAAAATAGTGATAGTGAAGGGTTAGTAATGATCAGTAATAGGAGATGATGTTGAGAGAGATTTGAGGAACTAAATCTTTTAATCTCATGATGAAGTTTTAAGTCTGCTTATGCAGGATTAGTAAAAGCCAAAATTGATTGGAAGGTATTGCGATCAGATAGTATATCTGTCTCATTAATTGGCTATGGCTTTTCTATTGTCAGGAATTTTTAAATACAAATAACTTAATATCAATGAAACCAATATTGAATTACATATCTATTTCAGTGTTTGTCATATTAACTGGTTGCGTTAATCTGACAGCTGTAAACAACTACTCAAAACGAAGCCTGGAGGCTTTGGAGAAGTTCAACGAAATTGATTGCTCCTTGGAGGAAATATGCAAAGAAAGCAGCTGGTATGAGTTTTATGCCAAAGATCATATTAGAGCACAAATTGATCAAGGTCAAGACTTTAGTCAACTAAAACCAGATGCGAGCTGCAAAGATGCGGCCTATGTCGATTCAATTTATGTAGCTGGACAAAATAGTTTAGAGGCATTTTTTAAAGTTTTAGTTCAGTTATCTAGCGATGACATTTTATCGATCGATCTGGAATCATTGAAAACCGAGGTAGAGGCCTTAGATAAAAACGATGAACATACTGAAAAAATTGATGCCATAGCCACAGTCGTCGAAGAGATATTTTCAATAGGGATTGACATCAAGAGGAAGAAGAAGATAAAAGAAGTCTTTGGCAAAGTGCAACCTCAAATCAAAGTCATATTGTTAGGGCTACACGAGTATATAGATAATCACAAAAGAGATAACCTGGAGCGATTAAAGTTATTAACAACTGATTTTTATCAAAATGCTATAGATAATGATTTACCAGCTGAGGTCAAGATCATGTTGGATAAAGAATTCCAAGAAAAGCTAAAAGATATAGCTAAAATCGAGGAACAGATGGATTTGTATTTGAAAATAATCATGGAAATAGTAGATGGAACAGATAGGCTAAACCTCACGCTTAGCAATAAAGAGTTGCTTGATACATTTAAAAATTATTATCAGAAGGTATCGGCTCTTAAAACAGCGTTTGAAAGTATAAATTAATATAAATCATGAGTAATCTAACATCAGAGCAATTGGATCAACTGGCGGATCGACTGGACGAAGTGTCCGACGCGATAAGAGAGTACGTAAGAACGAACTTTGATAATTTGTCAAGGGAAGATAGAAAGCGACTAAGAAGTATGGCCAGTTCAATCACTATACTGGCACAAAATATTGAAATTCAGTCAGCCTTAGTCGCCATACCAGATTTTGAAGAGGCTGTCGGTCGGATTGAAGAGGCTACAGGAGCTATTAAAGATTTTTTAGATGATCTTGAAAAGATCAATAAAATCATAAAAATTTCGGCAGCGGCTATATCCTTGGGTGGTGCGATTATTTCTCGCAATCCTGCCAAAGTAGTTGCAGAACTGGAGGATTTAGTTAATGTAATATCAGAAGAATAGTAAAACCGTAATACACCGACCATGCCAACCTTTAAAAAGTACATTAAACACCTCAACTGTGAAACGTCTCCTGATCAACAGGAGGATTGGACCTATCAAAAAGCGATTGAAGAGGAATTGATTGAAGTAAGTGTGAATATTCCCGCTCAAAAGGATTTGAGAGAAGGTAGAGACTGGTGGGGGATTCAAGACCAAAAGAGGACGGGAGCCTGTGTGGGCTTTGCCTGCGCAGATGGTATCATGAGGTGGCATTTGGTTGAGAAAAATCTCATAGGCATTGATGACTTGATTTCTGCCAGATTTATATGGATGGCCAGCAAAGAAATGGATACACTAATTAGGCATCCAACAACATTCATTGAAAAGGCCGGCACTCATATCAAGACCGCCTTAAGGGTAGTCTTAAAGTATGGATGTGTCTTAGATAAGAATCTTGGAATGTGGAAGCATAAAACTTATGAGGGGAGTGTAGAGGGTTTTTATTCAAGAGCCAAGATGTATCGGATCAATGCTTTTTTTTCCATTCCGAAAGAGATTTCAGCACTCAAACATTGGCTAGCAGTACAAGGTCCCATCTTGACGAGGCTCAATATTGATGAGAATTGGGTGAATGCCCATTTAAATGAAGGAAAGATGGAAGAGTTTCACGAAGACAGTATTAAAGGAGGACACGCCGTTGCAATCGTGGGATATGATGAGGATCACTTCATTGTAAAAAACAGTTGGGGCGATGACTGGGGAGATAAGGGTTTTGGTTATGTGAGTAATGAATACCTGATGGCCAAAGAGTCATTTACAGAATTTTATGGCGTAATTATTTAAAAACAACCTGACATAATATGAGAAATTTTGAACCTTATTTGAATGTAAGGAAAGTCAACGAGCGCGACTTTCAAGTATTTTACGTGGTGGCTATTCCACACGGTTTTGAAGTAGATAGGATCAATTCAATAGTGGATGACGAACTGAAAATCATCAATATTTTAATCGAAGAAAAGCAAGGAAGTCCAAACTTTATTGTGGATGACAGTATCATTTTTGAAAAAACAAATACTGGAAATTTTGTCCAGGTACGAGTCGTACGGGATGATGGCAATACTGATCCTAAAATTTTAGGCTCCGCATTCTTTTCTTTTGACGTATTCGAAGCATTGGCTGCCGGACTTTTGCCCCTTGGAGATACAGAAGGTAGCTCTCCGTCTACTGGAGGCGGTGGTGGAGGCTCAGGAGATGGATCAGGGCAACGAGTTTAGATTTTGAATTTTTAAGAAATGATATAACTTCCTGTTTGATCAAAATAAGATGGTCCGGGTAGTTATATCTTTTCTCCTTTTCATTTTTCTTAACAATAGGATTCAAGGCCAGAGTACTCTAGATGAGTTTGACGCCAAATCACTCAATTCTCTTGCCTGGGAGCTTAGAAATACGGATTTCGATTCAGCTTTTGCGCTTGCACAAAAAGCGCAGCAGGCGGGAGAATCACATGGGGATCTAAAACAAATAGCAAGAAGCTATAGATGTATGGGGTTAGTGAGCAAAAATCGTGGAGAGTTCGAGAAAGCATTGAGATTCTACAGGAAATCTCTTGCGATAAATAACAAAATCCGTGGATGGAAAGAGGTAGGTGCGCTGTTTAGTAATCTGGGCTATGTGTTTGAGCAGATGGGGTCTTTGGATTCCGCATCACATTTCTATGATAAAAGTATTTCTCTCCGCAGAGACATTGAAGACTCCACCGGACTTGCATATGCACTTAATAATCAAGGAAGGATTTTGGAGCTAAGAGGAGATTTTAACGGGGCTTTAAAACTATATCTTGAAGGTCTTCTCATAAGGGAGCAAAATGGACAAGGGATTATGTACTCACATATGAGTATTGGTAACCTCAACTATAGATTTGGTAATATCGAAAATGCCCTGAATGAGTACAAGAACGCTTTTGTTTTTCTTAAAAATTCATCTGATCTAATTGAGTTTTCACACTGTCAAAACAATATCGGTATTTGCTACATGGATATGGAAATGTTTGATAGCGCTGAGTTTTTTTTCAACCAAAGTATTCTGCTAAAAGAGGAAATAGGCTTTCACCAGGGTTTGCTTTTAACTTTTAACAATTTAGGGATTCTTTCAGAGAGAAAAGGAGATTTTCCGCGAGCAGTTGAATGGTATCAGCGATGTATTAAGGTGGCAAGAAAGATGGTAAATATGGAAGGCCTTGCTCGCGCTCTTAACAATCTTGGGTATTCCTACTTTAAGATGAACAAATTGAGTAGGGCGATTAGACGATATGATGAATCATTGAAAATCTCCAGGGAACTGAATCTTCAGGACTTGATGCAGTTGACATTAGAAAATATGTCTTTGGCTTATAAAGAATATGGAGACCTTGATAAGGCCTATAAATACCTAAGAGAGTTTAAGAATATAAGTGATGATGTGTATAATCAAACTAAGTCCCAACAAATCGCCGAACTCCAAACTAAATACGAAACAGAGCGAAAAGAAAAAGAGATCGTACAGCAAAAAGTACAGATCCAGCAAGCCAAAGGGCAGCGCAATAACCTGGTAGCTGCATTACTTATCTCATTGGTTCTGGCAGGTATATCTATTTTCTTTTATACCCAGCGAGGACGAATGATGAAGTTGACGGCCAAAAATAAAGAAGTACTACATGATCAAGAAGTAAGTAAGCTACTCAAAGACCAAGAGCTGAAGTCACTGGACGCTATGATAGAGGGACAAGAAAAGGAGCGTAAGCGAGTCGCTGAAGACCTACATGATAGGCTAGGTGCTACACTTTCTGCGACGAAAATGCATATCGAGGCTGTCGAAGAACAAATAGAGCAGAAACAAGTAATACATATCAACAAATTGATAGATAAGGCCATTGAAGATACTCGTCAGATATCCCACAATATGCTGTCAGGCGTATTGACCAAGTTTGGATTGATGGCAGCTCTTAGAGACTTGAAAGAAACTATTGAAGCCACCGACCGT
>JAHCMJ010000048.1 GCA_019192485.1 Cyclobacteriaceae bacterium HetDA_MAG_MS6
ACCACCGACTCACGGATTTTCAGTCCGATGCTCTACCAACTGAGCTACAGCACCTGAAAAAGTGGTTGCAAAAGTAGATAAATATCAGACAGACGCAAATTAAATTGACAAATTTCAAAATAGTTTGACAATGATGTGTTTGTCCCTTTTGAACAGACGATATTAAAGGACCATTAAGTAAAGTATAATTAACCCGTATCCCTATGCAGTATATCCCCCAAGTAGCCTTCACGATGCTATTTGCTGTTTTTGGCTTCCTGCTCTACCGCAGGATCAGCCGCATCAGCCGAAATATTAAGATAGGTCGACTTACCCGCTACCAAGGTAATAAGGGTCTGCGATTGAGAAATATGCTTCTGATAGCCTTTGGGCAAAAGAAGATGTTTAAGAGATGGTTGCCCGCTACGTTGCACTTTTTGGTGTATGCTGGTTTTATATTAATTATTATTGAGGTATTGGAGATCATACTGGATGGATTGTTGGGGACTCATAGGCTTTTTGCTCCTTTCCTCGGTAGTTTCTATGGAGTGATTATCTCTTTCTTTGAGTTACTGGCTGTGGGAGTGATTGGGGCATGTGTTGTCTTTTTGGTTAGAAGGAATATCACCAGAGTGCCCCGGTTTCACAAACCTGAGATGAAGGGTTGGCCAGCACTTGACGCTAATCTCATTTTAGTAATAGAGATTTTGCTGATGGTAGCTATCCTCACGATGAATGCTGCTGATCAGGTACTGCAGCAGAGAGAGGTAGCACATTACACGAATACCTCAGCTTTTCTTTTCTCAGGGTTCCTGACACCTTTGTTTCAGGCACTAGACACAGTCACATTGGTGTTGGTAGAGCGAACAGCCTGGTGGATCCATATTGTGGGCATTTTTGCTTTTGGTATCTATGTGACCTATTCTAAGCACTTGCATATTTTCATGGCCTTTCCAAATACCTATTTTGGTCGACTGACTCCTGCTGGTCAGATGAACAATATGGCTGAGATCACCAATGAAGTAAAAATCATGCTGGGAATGACTACAGATCAGGGAGAAGCTCCCCCTCCTGAGGGAATGAAATTTGGAGCCAAAGATATTAATGACCTGACCCGTAAAAACCTGATGGATGCTTATGCCTGCACAGAATGCGGTCGCTGTACTTCCGAGTGTCCTGCCAATCTGACGGGAAAAAAGCTCTCTCCCAGGAAAATCATGATGGATACCAGAGATAGAATGGAGCAGGTCGGGGTTTCTCTACAGCAGAACTGGCCCGGTCTGGAAGATGGGAAAACCCTCTTGGGCAATTTCATTACCAAGGAGGAAATCAATGCCTGCACCAACTGTAACGCCTGTGTGGAGGCCTGTCCGGTTAATATCAACCCTCTTGATATTATTCTGCAACTACGCAGATATGTAGCTATGGAGGAGTCCGCATCACCAGCTTCATGGAATGCCATGTTCTCCAATATCGAGACCAATTTTGCCCCATGGAAGTTTGCACCTACGGATAGATTCAATTGGGCGGATGAACTAAAAAACGAAACTAACTAACCCAAAGAAATGAGTGAGATCAAGATACCTACAGTCGCAGACCTGGCCGCAAAAGGTGAGACACCCGATGTATTATTTTGGGTAGGTTGTGCCGGATCTTATGATGACCGATACAAGAGTGTAACTAAAGCGTTTGTGAAGATCCTGAACAAAGTAGGGGTGAACTTTGCGGTGCTGGGTCCAGAGGAGAGTTGTACCGGCGATCCTGCACGTAGAGGAGGGAACGAATTTCTATTCCAGATGCAAGCTATGGCCAATATCCAGGTCCTCAATGGCTACAACATCCAGAAAATTGTGACGGCCTGCCCTCATTGTTTCAATACGCTAAAGAATGAGTATCCTGAGCTTGGAGGGGAGTATGAAGTCCTACACCACTCAGCGTTTCTACAGCAGCTGATCAATGAAGGGAAAGTCACCTTAAAAGGTGGTGGAGAATTTAAAGGTCGGAAAATTACATATCACGATTCCTGCTTCCTTGGACGTGCCAATAATGTTTACGAAGCTCCCCGGCAGGTTTTGGAGGCCTTGGATGCCGAACTAGTAGAAATGAAGAGATGTCGGACCAACGGTCTCTGCTGTGGTGCAGGAGGGGCTCAGATGTTTAAAGATGCTGAGCCTGGTACTAAGGAAATTAACATTGAACGTACTGAAGAGGCATTGGCGACAGGTGCAGATACCGTGGCAGTGGCCTGCCCCTTTTGCATGACCATGATGTCCGATGGAGTCAAAAACAAAGAAAAAGAAGGAGACGTGAAAGTGAAGGATTTGGCAGAACTAATCGCTGAGGCAGAAGGTTTATAGTATAAATTTGCTTCATGCTTGTAGATTTTAACAAAATGCCCGACCAGGCCAAAGTATGGATATACCAGGCTGATCGACCTTTTACCAATGTTGAAGAAAAGCTCATCAGAGAGAGGTCGCAGTCTTTTATTGAAACTTGGGCAGCACACGGTCAGCCACTTGCAGGATCTTACCAGCTACTCCATCATCAGTTTTTAGTGATCGCTGTGGACGAATCTTTGAATGGAGCAAGTGGTTGCAGTATTGATGCTTCTGTGGGATTGATCAGAGATCTTCAATCCAACCTACAGCTTGATTTTTTGGATCGGTCAAAAGTGGCATTTATGGTTGATGATCAAGTATTTCTTCATAGATTAACTGAACTCAAGCAGGTGGTTGCCGAAGGTGTCGTTAACGAAAATACTAGGTTGTTTAACAACTCCATTGATACGCTAGGAGAGTGGAAAACTTCCTGGATAACACCGGCAAGAGAATCATGGATGAAGCGCTATTTTGCCTAGGGTGGTGCCTTCTTGACTTGTTCTTCAATTTTAATTGAGTACATCAAAATTGACTTTTTTTCGTTTTAACTTAGTCAAGCTTCAAGTAAGGCATATGGCACGGAGTTGTATAAGATTTACCCTTGTTATTTTCATATTCGGATGTTCCTCATTGGATAAAAGCATCAATCAGGGTGCCTATGAGCAGATTATTAGCAAGTACAAAGACAATCTGGACAAAAACAATCCGGAGCTCAACTACATGGTGGGTGAAGCTTACAGAAAGTCTAATAGGATCAAGGACGCATTGCCTTACTATGCCGCTGCTATCAAAGAAGGAGTGAGTGACGAGGAAGCGAGCTACTACTATGCAAGATCACTAAAAGCCAATAGTGACTATGATCAAGCAAAAAAAGTGCTGGAGCAATACATAGCTCGCTCACGTAACCAAAAGGTGCAAGACCTTGCCAGGATTGAACTCGATAACCTTGATAACCTCGAGGACTTCAAAGAAAAGGATACCTACTACCGTGTGAAAAACATGGAGGCCATCAATACCTCTGGCGCGGAGTACGCTCCGGTATATACCAACAACTATTTGTACTTTACGTCAAATCGCGATGGAGGAAAGATTTATAAGAGTACAGGTACCCCGTTTACTGACCTCTATCGTATTCGGACCAAAGGTGCCAATGCCAATGTTCGCACGCTTGAGGCTTTGGACCCTGCCATCAATCATGCTGATGTGAATGAAGGCTCCATTACGATCTCGAAAGATGGTACCTCCATCATCTTTGCAAAAGGGAACACCGGAAAAGTAACGGGCAATAACGAGGTAAATTTATATTTTACTCGATTTAGAAATGGTACATGGCTAGAGCCCAGGCCACTTTCTATCAATGATCCAGATGCCTGGGATTCTACCCCTACTTTGAGTCCTGACGGGACTACTTTGTACTTTTCTTCTACTCGTGATGGAGGATACGGAGGTGCAGATATATACTCAGCAAAGCTCAATCGGCGTGGGCGCTGGGTAGATGTTCGGAATTTAGGACCTGAGATCAATACTCCGGGTAACGAGATGTTCCCGTTTGTTTCTGACGATGGTAGTCTTTACTTCGCTTCTGACAAACATCCGGGCTTTGGCAATCTCGATATTTTTAAGGCAGAGAGGCGTCGGGGGCACATTACCATTGAGAATCTAGGTCGACCGATGAATTCCTCTGCAGATGACTTTGGGTTATATGAATTCAACCTCACCAGGGGATTTTTCTCCTCCAACAGGCGTGGAGGTAAGGGCGACGATGATGTTTATACTTTCGTCAATGATGATCCTAATCTTCGCGTGGTCAATTATTTCCTGACCGGGACTACTGTCACAGCCGACGATGGAGGAGAAGAGATCACTGTATCTAATACCAAGGTGACTCTGGTCGGTGAAGACGGTTCCATCCTGGATGAGGCATTTACCGGCGAGGACGGTCAATTCAATTTTAGAGTTTATAGCGAAGAAAAGTATGAGCTTATTGGGGAGAAGACAGATTATTTTACAACCAGGAAAAAATTCTCAACCATTGGCAAGTCTGTTGATCGGACTAAGCTTACAGAGTTTATTACAAATGTAGATTTCGAAACCAGCATTTTCCTCGATCGTATCGTTATCGAAAAACCTGTAGTGCTTAACAATATCTATTATGATCTGGATAAGTGGGATATACGTCCAGATGCTGCGGTTGTTCTGGACAGCATGGTTACGATCATGGAGGATAATCCCGAAATCTATATCGAGTTAGGATCTCATACGGATGTACGAGCCGATGACAGTTACAACTTGGACCTCTCCTGGAAGCGTGCCAGGTCAGCAGTGTCTTACATCATTCAAAAAGGTGTAGATGCCACAAGAATTACTGCCAAAGGATACGGGGAGACCGTATTGATCGTAAGCAACGCAAAGACTGAGGAAGAGCACCAGCGCAACCGTCGAACGGAGTTTAAAGTATTGCGATACAATCCAAAAGATCGAAGTGAGGACCTGCCTCCTGATGAAGAACTAGATGAATATGACAGGTTCTTTAGTCCGGAAGATTTCGACGATCAGTAAGCCAGCGATTCATTCGGCTGCATCTCCTTACGATATTGAGATGGAGTTATGCCAGAAATTTCCCTAAACTTTGCATTGAAGAAGCTAGGATCGGTAAATCCTGTTCGATACATGATCTCATTGATATTGTGCCGGCTATTTCTGAGTTCTTCTTTCGCAAGCGTAATGCGGTATTCCAAAACGAATTGTGTTAAGGTTTTACCCGTGGTTTGTTTGAAAAATCGGCATAAGGAGTTTTTAGTCAACCCGATCTTCGATGCCAGGGTCTCCAGTTTGAATGGGTCTCGATAGTTTTCAGAGATATGATCATAGATGGCATTGAGCCTTTCTCCATCGGCATGAGGTCTTCTAAGTTTCAGTGGCTCGGAGTCTAACAGACGGAAGTCGCTTGCTTCTTGTAGATCAAGTAATATCCTGAGAAATGTTAGCAACTTTTCTGCTTCCGAGGAATGTACAACATCACCAATGTATCTGGCCAGTTTGTTTCGAGTAACCGCTCCATAAGCGACACCAGATCTCGATAGTCCGACAAGTCTTTCTAGGTTTTTAAATTCTGGAAATGACAATATCTGCCTTTGTAAGAATCCCTCGGTGAATTGGATAACCACCTCCATATTATCCGGGCGCTCCTGATTGCCAAAAGGCAAATGAGGAATGTTTGGACCTAGGAAGATCAATTCTCCATCATCATAGTGGGAGGAGTGATTTCCTACATTTCTAGTTCCACTGCCGTTGTGGATATAGACAATTTCGTACTCCGGGTGAAAATGCCAGTAGTTGAAATCACATATATCCGGACCAGTATGGAAATGAACTTTAAAAGACTGGCCCTTGTCTGGGGTAATGCGCTCTTTTAAAACTCTCATAGGGACAATATTACCTCACAATGATTCAAAGGACTAAATTGTGAGAATAAAAAGACCGTATTTTGGAATAAAACCACCAAATACATCAAACCGGTAATGATTCTTTTTGCTTAAAAGCGATCTAAAATGAAAATAGAGCACATTGCTTATTGGGTAGAGGATTTAGAGTCGGTCAGACATTTCTATCAATCGTATTTCGGGGCCATAGCTGGAGATCGATATGAGAATCCAAAAAATGGTTTTAGTTCTTATTTCATGCAATTTGACGAAGGGTGCCGCTTGGAGATCATGAACATGCCAGGGATCCAGAAAAAGTCTGATTTGCGCGGATACAATATGGGATTGGCACACTTTGCAGTTGCTGTAGGAGGTAAAAATGAGGTGGATCAATTAACTAATCGGTTGAGATCGGATGGCTATCAAATTTTCAGTGAGCCTCGTATGACGGGAGACGGATACTATGAAAGTGTTGTTCTAGACACTGAAGGTAATTATGTGGAAATCACTTGTGATTCGCTAGATTAATTAGTTATTCAGCATTTACGTGTTAAGACATTTACAATACTTTTTTACGCAGCGCCAGACGATCACTATAGGGACTGTTTTTGCCATAAACAGTTTTATGTTTGGTAACTGGGTTACTCGCATACCCAATGTCAAAGATAGCCTGGCGTTAACTGAGGCTGACTTAGGTTTGGCGCTCTTAGGAGCGCCTATCGGGGCTCTATGCATAATGCCTCTAGCCGGGTGGATAATAGCTCAGGCAGGGTTAGGTAAGACTACTTTCTGGAGCACGTTGATTCATGCCATTTCGTTGCTAGGCTTGGCCTTTGCCAATTCTTTTTGGTTGCTGACGGGGGCACTCTGGTTTTATGGCCTATCTAACTCGGTGATGGATATTTCTATGAATGCTACGGCAGCTCAAGTGGAGCGATCAGCTCGGCGGGCCATTATGTCTACTTGTCATGGCATGTGGAGTATTGGCGCCGTGATTGGCTCTGTTACCGGAAGCTTCTTTGTGGGAGGAGAATCAGAAGTGCACTTTCACCTGGTGCTGATCACATCAATAGTAATACTAATCATCCTAATACTCGCTCCTAAGATTTTTTCGTATCAGGAAGCAAAGCAGATTGGCGAAAAAGTATTTGCCTTTCCTAGAGGTACCTTGCTTGTTTTGGCAGTCATGGCGTTTTGCATACTTATGAGTGAGGGAGCTATTGCGGACTGGAGCGCGGTGTACATGAAAGATACGCTACTGGCTAATCCGTTTTTGACGGGCATAGCGTACGCAGGATTTTCTTTTCTAATGGCTCTTGGTCGATTTTTAGGGGATGCCGTGATCCCCAAGTTTGGGCGAGGCGCCATTCTCAAGTGGGGCGGTGCAGTTTCAGCTATTGGTTTGTTGATTGCTTTGGTTTTTGGTCAGCCATTTGTTGCCATTATCGGGTTTTCTATTACCGGTTTGGGATATTCCTGCTTGGTTCCTGTATTGTTTATTGCAGCTGCCAATCAACCTGGTTATACCTCGGGAACGGGGATTGCAGCAGTAACCACGGTAGGTTACAGCGGATTTCTAATCGGGCCGCCGCTTATAGGCTTTTTGGCAGAAGCATACAATCTAAGTATTGGACTAAGCTTCGTGATGGTTTGCTCTGCATTGGTAACTGTGCTTGCTATGGTAACTAAGTTCAAATGATTGTTTTTCTTTGCGCAAAAATCCTTCATGTCAGATCGATATTCGCAGCGTGGTGTTTCTGCAACCAAAGATGATGTGCATGCCGCTATCAAGCATGTAGACAAAGGTCTCTTCCCAAAAGCTTTTTGTAAAATCGTCCCTGACTTACTTACTGGCGACGAAAGCTATTGTGCTATTATGCATGCTGACGGTGCAGGGACAAAATCTTCGCTAGCCTATCTGTACTGGAAAGAGACCGGCGACCTGTCTGTATGGAAGGGAATTGCGCAGGATGCGGTAATCATGAATACTGATGATCTGCTATGTGTTGGATGTATTTCCAATATTTTGCTGTCGAGTACAATTGGGCGCAATAAAAACCTGATTCCAGGCGAAGTGATATCGGCCATCATCAATGGTACTGAGGAGGTTTTACAGATGCTGCGAGATAATGGTATCGATATTATCTCGACGGGAGGGGAAACTGCGGATGTCGGCGACCTGGTCAGAACTATCATCGTAGATAGTACAGTGACTGCCAGGATGAGACGAGATGAAGTCATAAGTAACGAAAATATTCAACCCGGGGATGTTATTGTTGGGTTGGCCTCATATGGTCAGGCTACCTATGAGCAGTCTTACAATGGAGGCATAGGCAGCAATGGCCTGACTTCAGCCAGGCATGATGTTTTCTCTTCCGTTTATAAGGACAAATACTCGGAATCCTTTGATCCGAGTGTACCTGGTGAGCTTATCTACTCTGGTAGTAAAGAGTTGCAGGATGAAGTGGAAGGTAGCCCGATCAATGCTGGTCAATTGGTTCTTTCACCTACCAGAACCTACGCTCCCATCATCAAATCAGTCTTGACAGAGATCAGGGGACATATTCATGGCATGGTGCATTGTAGCGGAGGTGCTCAGACCAAGGTCTTACATTTTGTAGACCAGGTAAAAGTGATTAAAGACGACCTGTTTGAGGTTCCCCCCTTGTTTGAGCTTATCCATCAAGAAAGTCGCACTCCTTGGAAAGAAATGTATCAGGTATTCAACATGGGGCATCGATTTGAGATTTACTTGCCCGAGCAATATGCGGAGCAGGTAATGACCATCTCTGAGTCTTTTGGGGTGCCCGCTCAGGTCGTGGGTTATGTCACAGATGCTGATCAGGCCGAAGTAGAGATCAAATCCTCCAAGGGAGTTTTTAACTATTGGTGATAGCGACTGAGGTTCCGATTTAGAGTTGGAGTAGTATTCCGAGCTTCTAAAAAAAGTGAGAATGCTTGATTATCAGCTATTTTCAGATTTTTTAACATGCACATACCTTGAATCCAATTTGTGTATGTACTAAAATTGCCGTCTGAGGAATACCATTTTAACATTTACAAATGATAGGTATTTTTGCAGCCTTCTTAATGTAAGTACAGATTTTGATGATGGAGAAAGTAATAGATCCGGAACTGAAGAAAGCGCATCAGCAGAAGATCAAGGAAGTGATGTCTGAGGTGGGCAAAGTGGTTGTCGGCCAGCAATATATGGTCAACCGACTTTTGGTAGGATTGTTAACCAATGGCCACGTCCTGCTTGAAGGTGTCCCTGGACTAGCGAAGACACTGACAGTCAATACACTAGCAGATGTGCTCCATCTGGACTTTAAACGTATTCAGTTTACGCCTGATTTACTTCCAGCTGATCTAATTGGTACTATGATCTATAATCAGCAAAAAGCTGAGTTTGAAGTCAAAAAAGGCCCCATCTTCGCAAACGTCATATTGGCGGATGAAGTCAATCGTTCTCCTGCGAAGGTACAATCGGCGTTGTTGGAGTCCATGCAAGAGAAGCAAGTGACGATAGGTGAAACAACCTATCAACTCGATAGGCCATTCTTAGTATTAGCCACTCAAAATCCAGTCGATCAGGAAGGGACTTATCCGCTGCCTGAGGCACAAGTGGACAGGTTCATGCTCAAAGTACATGTGGACTACACGTCGAAAGAGGATGAGCTAGAGATCATGAGGCGTATGTCCAATATGTCCTTCAAACCTGAGATCAATGCGCTCCTCAGTAAAGAGGATGTTTTCTCTATCCGGGAAGAAATCAACCAGGTAAGTCTCTCAGAGTCTCTTGAGCGATACATTATCGAGTTGGTTTTTGCCACGCGTAACCCAAATGATTACAAGATGACTGAAGAAGCCCAATACATCCAGTTTGGAGCGTCTCCCAGAGCATCGATCAATTTGAATCTTGCAGCCAAGGCCATAGCATTCTTTGATGAACGGGATTATGTACTGCCCGAGGATATCAAGGAGATAGCTGATGACGTACTGAATCACCGTATTCTGCTTAACTATGAAGCGGAAGCAGATGGAGTGACCACTCATGACATTATCAACACATTACTAAACAAGGTGCAGATCACTAAGTAATGTTATGGTAGTAGCGATCTAGATAGGGTTGGTTTCCAATAACTGACAGGGCTCATAACATTTTGTTAACAACCGTAATGGTGGCTTAAAAAACGTCACACTAGTTTAATAATATCGTAACAGATGCCGCGAAGCGAGTTAATATTAGACTTTCATTTTTGTGTCCAGAATTGAAAACAAACTTCTTAAGACACAATGAAAAATTTATTAGCTCTTTTAGCTCTATTCTCTCTGGTGGTATTCACCTCATGTGATGAGGATGATTCGCCTACTGATCTAGACGCTCCAGAAGTGACTGCTCCAGCGGCACAATCAGTAACTGTCGGAGAATCTCTTGATCTTACGTTTAACTATACTGCCGATGCTGGTTTCAAATCATCTCAAGTTGTCGCAACTGGAGGAACGGCAACCGTTAAAACAGATGGAACTGCTGGTGAAGAATCAGGGACTGTAGTTGTCACTTTCACAGCTGGCACAACTCCTGGTCCTGCTTCAGCTATCCTGACGGTAACTGATAATGAGGATGACACCGATGACGCAACTGCGGTATTGACTGTTTCCGCTAGTGCTGTTCCTACCATCTCAGGTATCCCTGCTAGTGCAAGCGTCCTTAGAGGGCAAAGCATCAGCGATGTAGCTAACGTTACTGCTACGATTGAAGCTGAAGATGGCCTTGCTTCCTTCGAAGTCGAAGTAGATGGCGAAGTCGTTAATACAATCACATATACAGGGGAAACCTCCGCTACTGTTCCCGTAGACTATCAAACAACACTTGCTGATGGTGGAAAGGTAATCACAATCATCTTCAGCGTGGAAGATGCCGACGGTGATTTAGCTTCTTTCACTCACAGTTTGACCGTCACGAATCCTCCTCAGGTGGTGCTGACAAACGAGACTGATGGTATTGCAAGCTTTGAGGGCTATGATGCTACTACGAGTACCTTAACACTTGATAGCGAAAATGAGTACGTTCTGGATGGATTTGTATTTGTAAATGACGGGCAGACACTTGAAATTGAAGCTGGCACTGTAATCAAAGGCCTACCAGGTCAAGGATCAGATGCTTCTGCTTTGATTATTGCCAAAGGAGGCAAAATAATGGCTATGGGTACAGCTAGTGCACCAATCATCTTTACAGGTGTTGCCGATGATCTTCAGGGATCAATCGCTGCAGATGCCAATTCAACTTGGGGTGGTCTGATCATTCTTGGAGATGGTATCAACAATGCAAATAGTCAATCTCCTGCTAATGTACTTGCTATTGAAGGTCTTCCTGCTGGGGATGCAAGAGCCCAACATGGAGGAGGAAATGTTGCTGATGATGACTCTGGTACTTTGATGTATGTTTCCGTTCGTCACGGTGGTAGTGTTATCGGAGCTGACAATGAAATCAACGGAATATCTTTTGGATCCGTGGGAAGAGGTACAACCGTCAAAAACATTGAGGTTTTCTCCAATTTCGATGATGGTATTGAAATGTTCGGTGGCAATGTAAACATTGAAGGCCTGGTTCTCGCTTACATTGGCGATGATGCAATTGATATTGACAATGGTTACAATGGATCAATTCAGAAGGGTATCGTGTGGACTACTCGTTCTACAATGGAAACAAACGATCCTACAGGTGCTGAGCTTGATGGTGCTACCGGTGATGATGAGTCTACTACAGGTACTCCGTTTGCTACGCCTCAACTGGTCAATATTACTTGGAGATATGACGAGGATGTCACTACAGGTAGGGAATTGACTCAAGCGCTTCATCTTAGAGATAATTTCGGTGGAAGCATCCTCAACTCCATTGTTGTAGGCTATGATGCTCCTCTGCAAATCGAAGAAACTTCTAAATCAAGTTCTTCTTGGGATCTTTATGTAGCAGGGACACTTAAAATCGAGAACAACATATTTTATAATATTAACGGTGTAACTGCTGGCGCGAGCTTCGGTGATGCTGTGAATGTTGTGAAGAGTGGTGATCTTCCAAGTGATGCTGATGTTAACGCATTCGTAACTTACCTTACAGATAACAATGCTGTTTCAGATCCTAGCCTAGGTTCAGGTACAGCGGCTTTGACTCCTTCAGCAACAGTAAATACTGACCTGTTTGATGTGACCACGCTTGAGGCTAACCTTGATCTTGAAGTATTGAACTACAAAGGCGGGGTTGATCCTACAGCTGCAGATCCATTCTTCAAAGGATGGACAAAAGCCTGGGAAGTACTGTCAGGGAATTAATAGATAAATACGTAATTTGACGTATAAGGGGGCTATTTTATAGCCCCTTTTTTTTACCACTATCATAACATCGGCGTAAAATTCTATTAACATTAGATTATCATATTTGCGGCTTTATAATTCAGTAACCTGATGTTCAAAAAGTTTTTCTTACTCCTCGTAAATTTTTCTTTTTCTGCCTTCGTTTTTGCTCAAACAGGGAATATAAGAGCCACAGTGTACGATGATGAATTCGGAGAGACCTTGATTGGTGCAACTGTGCTCATTCAGGGTACTTCAACAGGTTCGGTTACCGATTTGGATGGGAAAGCTTTAATCACTGGAATTGCTCCCGGGACCTACACCGTAGAAGTGTCGTACGTCTCTTTTGAGAAGCAAGTCATCACCGGCATAGAGGTGGTAGAGGGTAATACTACAACCCTTGATATTAGGCTCAAGACGGAAACTCTAGGTTTAGAGGAGGTGGTCGTTACAGCTGAGGTCATCAGGAACAATGAAAGCGCTCTGCTTACAGTTCAAAAGAAGTCAGCAAAAGTTTTGGATGCTATTTCATCAGATATGTTTTCTATTAATGGAGACAACGATGCTGCTGCCGCTGTCAAGAGAGTTGTTGGAGTGACGATCGAGGGAGGTAAATATGTATATGTCAGAGGATTGGGAGATAGATATAGTAAAGCCACGCTAAACGGAGCCGATGTGCCCAGCCTCGACCCTAATAGGAATTCGGTCCAAATGGATTTGTTTCCAAGTAATCTTATTGACAATATCGTAGTCTATAAAACATTCACTCCTGACCTCCCAGGAGACTTTTCAGGTGGATTAGTAAACATCTCTACTAAGGACTTTCCCGACGAATTGACAATGCAAGCGTCTGCTTCAGTTGGGTTTAACTCCCAAGCTACGCTGAACAGTGATTTCTTAACTCATGAAGGGAGCTCAACCGATTTTATTGGTTTCGGTATTGGTGAACGGGAAATACCAAGCTACGTTAGAAATTATGTTTCAAGTGTTGGAGACAGGAGATTCCCAATAGTAGGTCCTGATCCCAATGAAGATGTTGAAAGGTTTGCTCAAGCCTTTGAGCAAAGACAATTTGCACCAACTACACAAACTCAACCGTTCAACCATAGTCTTAATTTTTCACTTGGGAATCAAAAAACTTTCCTCGGTAAGCAATTTGGCTTTGTAGGAGGACTCACGTACAATAGAAATTTTTCATTTTATGATGATGGAAGAGTAGGTAGGTGGAATCCAATCTCATCATCAACTACTAATCTCGTTGAGGATCAAAGCTACGATGTGATTGACTCGCGTTCTACCGATGAAGTCAATTGGGGAGCAGTGTTAAATTCCTCGATCAAGCTTGATCGCAATCATAAAATAGGACTCAACCTGATGCATAATCAGTCAGGAATAAAAGAGTCCAGGTTTCAGGATGGCCCATGGGATGCAAAAGGGAATCTAAACGACTTCTCCCAATTTAGTATTAGCAATACGCGAAACAGAGTGCTGGCCTGGACCCAAAGAGGAGTCAGTAATGCTCAGCTAAAAGGTGAGCATTTGATAAGTGGAATGGGTAACCTGAAAGTAGAGTGGTTTAGTTCATACACCTTTTCGACATTCGATCAACCGGATCTAAGGTTCCTGCAGGACAGTTATTTCGAGGAGGTAGACAACCCTGGCGTCATTGCGTATGAAATTACCAACAAAAACCGTCCCGCCAGATTTTTCAGGGATATGCAGGAGACGAATCTTGACAATAAAATACACCTCGAACTCCCCGTCAAGGTGTTGGCCGGTTTGGAAGGTAAGCTAAAATTTGGAGGAGCGTACACAGCAAAAGATAGGGAGTATCGAGAGGATATCTATGATTACAAACTGGAAAATGTCAATCCTTATACAGGAGATGTTTCACAACTTTTTACAGATGAAGCTATAGCGTTGAACAATGAAGGCCTGTTGGTGGGGACAACAGTAGAGCAACAAGCTGTACAAACTAACAACTATGACGCTGAGCAAAAAATATCAGCGGGCTATTTAATGATGGAAACTGCAATCACCGAAAAGCTAAGAACTTCATTTGGTGCGCGTATCGAAAATACACAACAAACTGTTCAGTCGTTTGATCCGAATGGAAGAGGGGAAATCAATGCTACCGATGTATTACCGGCGATCAACTTCACTTTTGAATTAATTGAAAACACTAATCTCAGAGCATCCTATTCCAAAACTTTGGCGAGGCCATCTTTTAGGGAGTTTGCGCCCTTCACTTCTTTCGGATTTTATGGAGATAATGTGCAAAATGGAAATGATTCCTTGAAAAGGACAATCATTAACAATTTTGACCTAAGACTAGAAACATATCCATCTCCTGGGGAATATCTAGGAATTAGCTTGTTCTACAAGCATCTCAACAACCCTATCGAAAATACTTTTGTGTCGTTCACGGCAGAGAATGATTTGCAATTGATTTATAGCAACGTGCCAGAAGCAATACTTTACGGCGTGGAGTTGGAAGTAAGGAAATCACTTGATTTTATTAGCTCCAGCTTGAAGGATTTTCGTATTAGCACCAACTTTTCCTACATTATATCAGAAGTGGATATAGCGCGAGGAGAATTAGAGGTGAGAAGAAATTTTGATCCTGGAACAGAAAGTACCCGACCAATGTTCAATCAATCTCCTTTCGTAGTAAATGCCTCATTGCAGTACAATAACGTCTCAAATGGAATTTCTAGCTCGTTGTCATTCAACGTGTTCGGAGAGCGACTGAAGTTAATATCGAGAGATTTACTAGATGTATTCGAGCAACCTCGGCCAGAACTTAATTTTACTATTAAAAAGCAGTTAGGAGACAGACTTAGCACTCGCTTCAGAGCCAACAACCTATTAAACCCTGATATCAAAGAAATCATTAACTTCCGGAACGAAGACTTTGTATACAGTAGCTATACCAGGGGTACTAGCTTTTCTATAGGCGTGACTTATGCCTTAAACTAACAAGGTCTCCGCTCAGGGAAAATCAAAGTATATTTTAAAAGTGAAAGCCAGATCGTCTGGCTTTTTTTCTCTTACTCGATACATAGACACGTTATCAAATCCCTCATAGTCTTTCCAATTGAATATAGCGGCCGTGTCGTATCTATTTGGTCTTCGATATGCAAATCCATATTTAGAAATGACTTCTGGCTGCCATGGTAGCTCATATGGCTTATGGATCACTATTGACTCCAGTTTCCCATCCTTGTACCTGATCTCAGCATCATTTTTCGACACATATCGTTGCATGAAATGAGGAATGCCTAGGAGCCTTTCCTGATAGGTAGTATCAGGTTCTCCGAGAATCCTCGTGACTTGGGCTGCTGTTTTTCCTTGTAAATCTGGCACATCAAAGTACCTTGATGACTGGCTGGAGTTTTCACATGCTAACAAAATTAAACCGGTGAACAGCACACTTAAGTTTTTGAAGAATGTCATACCGCAAATTTATTGGTTCATCAGCTAGGAGGCTAGATAAATAGTTTTTTTGTTTCCTTCGATATTATTGAGCAGCCCATTTTTAAGAGGACTCAAAATTCAATTTCACAACTGTATCATCTGCCTTTTCAGCTCCTCTATTTCTTGCCCCATCATTCTAATGCTTTCGAGAAGCTGCTTCGTCTCACGGCTTTTGATACCTTTTCGTGTTAGTTTGTCATACCGTGCACTTAACTTGATCAGATCACTTTCTCGAGATTTAATCTTTTCATTTAGCTGCCCCATGAGAAAGTATCTTTTGAAATCCTTCAACATACCCTTCGTTTGATCCTGGTAAGACTGGATCTTTTGCTCGGGAATGTTTTCCAACTCCAGCGCCAGGAAGAAGTCAATTACTTTTCCCCTGGGTGCAGCCTTCGATAATATGATAATGTCAATTTCATTGCTGGTCCGATCTCCGGGAATGGTCAACTGCTGGTATGTTTTCATGTTGAGTAATCTGCCATAGGTCTTGGAGTACTTCCAAAAGCTCAATTCCAGTTCCTTTTGAGTGCCATTGAATGTACCTCTGTAGGCCATATAAGACTGTCCTCCAATTTCAATATTGGTTGCAGTGATTGGTGACTCTTCTGACTGAGCATAAACGGCACAGGCAAAAAAAAGTAAGATCAGCGTAAAGAGATTTTGACTAAAATGAGTTGTACCAGTACCGGATATCATAATTTACCTAACGAATCTAAAAACAAAGTGACAGCACAAAACAAAAATAACAATTCGAAAGTCCTAATCACTGGCGGTAGCGGACTAGTGGGAAAGGCACTTAGCGACTTGCTAGCGGAACGAGGATATATTGTTTCTCACCTCAGCCGCAAGGCAAAAGCTCAAGCTAAATACCCTTCTTTCGAATGGAATATTGAGAAAGGGTATATCGATAAAGAGGCTTTGCAAGTAGATCACATCATCCATTTGGCGGGCGCAGGAGTAGCTGATCAGAGATGGACTCCAAGCCGGAAGCAGCTGATCAGAACAAGTCGAGTGGACTCGGCCAATCTGCTCTATAAGTATGTTACAGACCTCAAGATTCCTTTAAATTCATTCATCTCGGCATCAGCCATTGGCTATTATGGCGAAGATACCGGTACCGAATGGTGCGATGAGTCAACAGAAATGGGCCAAGGGTTTCTTGCTGATGTGGTGGAAGAATGGGAGTCGGCAGCGGATCAGTTCTCGTCGATATGTTCTGTGACAAAGGTTAGGATTGGTGTGGTCCTCGATGGGGAAGGAGGAGCGCTTTCGAAAATAGTCCAACCCATTCGACTTGGGTTAGGGGCGCCTTTAGGGACTGGTCGGCAATATATGAGTTGGATTCATACGTATGATCTAGCTAGGATTTTTGTTTTCGTTCTCGAAAAACAGCTACAGGGTGTTTTTAATGCTGTAGCACCAGGACCTGTGACTAACCGAGCTATCACGAAAGCAAGTGCCGCAGCAATAGGGAAACCACTTTGGCTTCCGAACGTTCCATCTTTTGTACTAAACCTGGCTCTCGGCGAAATGGCTGGGATTGTTTTAAACGGAAACCGCGTGTCTTCTCAGAGAATTCAGGACGCAGGATTTCAATTTGAATACGGATCAGTACAACAAGCCGTAGAAAATTTATTAAGTTGATTAGAAAAGCAAAACAGCGATGAGTAAAGAAAACAATATAAGTCCCGAGCAACAAGAGCTCACCAAAATGGCCTTTGAGGATAAGGACTGGGCTGAAATCAAAAGCCATAATTCCTGGGTCATTTTCAAAGTGATGTCCGAGTTTGTCGAGGGGTTTGAAAAGCTCGCGAAGATAGGTCCTTGTGTGTCTATTTTTGGATCTGCTCGTACCAAACCTGGCGATAAGTATTATAAAATGGCTGAAGAAATCGGCGCTCTATTGGTGCGGCATGGCTATGGAGTTGTAACCGGAGGAGGCCCTGGTATCATGGAGGCTGGTAACAAAGGAGCCAACAGTCAGGAAGGTAAGTCAGTAGGGCTCAATATCGACCTTCCCCATGAGCAATTCCACAATCGCTATATCGATAGCGATAAACTCATCAACTTTGATTACTTCTTCGTTCGTAAGGTCATGTTTGTAAAGTACTCTCAAGGGTTTGTTGTTATGCCCGGAGGATTTGGGACGTTAGATGAACTATTCGAGGCTATTACACTCATTCAAACACAGAAGATAGGACGGTTCCCCATTATCTTGGTGGGTACTGACTTTTGGGGCGGATTGATGGACTGGATCAAAACTACACTTTTGGATAAGTATGCCAACATCAGTCCGAGTGACCTGGACCTGATCAATATTGTAGACACGCCAGATGATGCTGTTCACCTTATCGATGAGTTCTACAGCAAGTTTGTGTTGTCTCCAAACTTTTAGTGGGATTAGAATTGTCAGGGCCTTGCGCGCCTCCGGACCATGAGGTTATCAGTACTAATGATTTTCTATGGTGACCTTTCTTTGGAAGTTTCGATGCTCTAATCGCTTTCCGCCCAGGATACCTTAGTAGCTTAAGTTAGGATGGGTGCCTGGCAAAACGATCCTAGTTTGTACATTGCCTTCCACCACTATCTTGCATTTTTTATAATCATAACGTATACTGTTCTCAAACAATATTTGATGAGATATAGTCACAATCCTTGCTCGTCCTTTTGAGTTAGTTTAATTTTTCGCTTTTGAATTCGAACCGCCGAAAAAATGAAAAATTTAATTGCCGTAATTGCCGCCATTTGCATTTGTCACCTATCCACGGGTCAGATTCGACTCAAACAAAAAGGAGAAAAGAAAGCCAATGAGGTACTTGACAATTTGCTTTTTGGGAAAAAGAAGAAGAAAAACACTAATACTTCCTCAACCACCTCTGACTTTTCACCCAGCGAGCCATCTAACTATGATGATAGTGCTGATGAAGGCCTAGACTACGAACGAAAACCCGTCGACTTCGGAAGTCTAAACGCCGAAGAATTGGTTCACTTCAGTGTACTTATGGACTTCTTACCGGATGAGACCAATGGTTTTAAGCTCAATCGAAAACCTGATGGCTCGATGATGAGAACTGGGAACTTTCAAATCAGTACGGCTGAGAAAAACTATCTGGACGGTAAATCAAGAGACCTCTCAATTGCAATATATGACTACAAAGAGGCTGCCACGATCTATTCCGCCCAAGCAAGTCAACAATATGAGTATGAATCTACTGAGGGCCACACGAAAACAGTGGACATCAAGGAGTACCAAGCTTGGGTATCCCAGGAATACGATATTGATAAGGGGACGCTTTTCCTGTCTGTCAATGATAGGTTTATCATCATGGTAGAAGGTGCTAGAACTACCGATGAAGAATTGATTTCAATTGCTGGCGAACTGGATATCGATCAGTTGCCCTGATCAAAACCTAATCGTCTTTGAGGTAGTTGAGAGAAGTAAATCCTCATTAGATTCGAGGATTGAAACTGATTGATGAAAACAATACCTGACCTGCAAGCTTGTATTCGGGACGGCATCGACAAATTGTCATTTGGCGAGCATCCGACTAACCTATATGAGCCTATATCCTACATTATGTCATTGGGAGGCAAGCGCCTAAGACCTATGCTCGTCCTTTTGGCTTATCAGTTGAAGCGAAATGATATTGAGCGGATCGTTCGGCCAGCTTTGGCAGTCGAGGTCTTTCACAATTTTACGTTGATGCATGACGATATCATGGATGAAGCTCCGCTGCGCCGTGGACAGGCCACTGTACATGAAAAGTGGAATAATACGGTGGCCATTTTAAGTGGAGATACAATGCTTGTTAAGGCTTATGATTTGTTATTGTCATTACCGGAGACAGTTCTATCAGAGGCGCTTAAGAAATTCAATCAATGTGCCACCGAAGTATGTGAGGGACAGCAGATCGACATGAACTTCGAGGAGTTGCCAACCGTCACAGATGCTGAATATATTGAAATGATTCGACTGAAGACGGCCGTGCTTTTGGGGTTTAGTCTTGAATTTGGTGGTCTAATGGCTGGCATGGATGACAAGGAACTAAAGCAGTTAAATGCTTTTGGAGAGAACATGGGGATTGGTTTTCAGCTAATGGATGATTTACTTGATGTATACGCTGACCAAACCAAGTTTGGGAAACAGGTCGGAGGAGATATCGTTTCCAATAAAAAAACGTACCTACTGATCAACGCATTGGAAATGGCCAATACAGAGCAACGAGAAAAATTGAATTACTGGATCGGTAAAGATGATTTTGTCGTGGAGGAGAAGGTAAAAGCAATTAAGGCCATATATGATGAGATAGGTATCCCCAATTTAACTCAACTAAAAATCGATCACTATTTTGACAAATCATTTAAAATACTAAATGAAATTGAAGGTGATCAGTCCTCTAAGCAAGTACTAAATGATTTTGCCACTCAACTTATGAAAAGAGACCGATAATGTCTTTAACCATCATTTTTATTGGGGTCACCGTGGCTATCAGCTTTTTAGCATGGAATAATGGCAGCATCCTATATGGCTTTACCATGAATCCCTATCAAGTATTTCATAAAAAGGAGGTTTGGCGTATGTTGACCTCAGGATTTATCCACTCAGGATATGCTCATTTGGGTTTTAACATGTTCACTTTCTATTTTTTTGGTAGAGTTGTCGAGCAAATATTTTCCTACGTCCTGGGACCGTCCGCAAATGCAACCTATATCGTTTTTTATGTTTCGGCTGTCATTATTTCAGATCTGCCAGTAGCCTATCGCAATCGGAACAATCCAAATTATAATAGCCTTGGCGCTTCAGGAGCGGTATCGGCGATGGTGTTTAGCAGTATTCTATTCATGCCGCTAAATGATATCTGCCTCTATGCTATTTTCTGTTTGCCCGGCTTTATTTTAGGAATTGTTTACGTGATCTACTCCTATTATCAGGGGCGAAATATGTCTGATAACATCAATCACGAAGCCCACTTGTATGGTGCGGGATATGGCCTTTTGTTTAGTTTGGTTATATATCCCGAGGCAGGCCCCGCTTTTTTTGAGCAGATTCTCAGCTATCGACCTTTTTAGTATGGCTAAACATATATTTTCATATGATCATCTTTCATGGGCAGAGCTGGAAGATGCTGATCATCAGCTGGTGGAGGCCGCTGTAGAAGCTGCTGAAATG
>JAHCMJ010000049.1 GCA_019192485.1 Cyclobacteriaceae bacterium HetDA_MAG_MS6
AAGACAATCTCTTTATCAATGCTGGTTTCAATGGAACAAGTCGGGGTGGGCAGCTCATTCAATACAATCCGCTATCCCTCGCGGCGAAGGCACTATACGATGGTTTGGGGGTGAGTCAGAATATTAGTATCTATAATAACTGGTTCTACTACCAACCCGGAGTGAGATATGTCTGGGCTGATTCGCTTATGGAACAACCTTTTTACGATCCTGAGATGTTCCCTTTCCTTATCGACCCTAACGGTGATCCAATGGACTCCGCTACACTCTATGAGGACTATACATTCCAGGGAGAAATTGAATTGAAAAATGCTCCAAGGCTTTCTGAAGCTGTCCAAAGAGGGATGATCTTTGATCAACTTTTTGCTGAAAGTTTAGATAATGGGAGCTCTCCCAATTGGGATTTCACACAATCTTGGTTCTTCCAGTTGATTGACGGCAATCTTCCTGAAGACAGGTCTCTTCCCTATGACTTTAGTTATAGTTCGAGTGAAACCGCAGCAACGGCAGCTATCGATGGAGGCCCAGTTGGTGATAGATCCTGGGAGCTTGAGGACTTCAATATTGTAGTAGGTACGGATTTCCGTATTCAAAACGAACTGTTTTATCCGAATCCGGTAAGCTCTACTATCACCTTTTATCCTCAAAGAAAAATAGCCGCAGTAGTCATCTTTGATATGAAAGGACAGAGAATTATGCGGTCCGAAGTTTGGGATAGTCAATTAGATTTAACAGACCTTCAAAAAGGGGCATACATAGCTTCTCTTGTGGACAGCAACGGAAATCGATTCAACAAAATCTTATTGAAAAAGTGATGAAGAGTTTACAACAATTACTGGGGATCACTCTTACACTATTAATAGTTGTAGGTTGTGATAATTACAAAGACGTCGATGAGTCGGCAGCTCTGAAAGAAGAGCTGCTTATTGGTACATGGAAGCTCGATTTTGCCACTTTCGAAAGCATAGATGTTACTGATCAGTTTAATGACTTTGCAGCGGGAGAATTTTTGCAATTGACATACAATGAAGACGGAACCTGGCAAAGTCAAAATGGGGGCGTTATTTTCGAATCCGGTGGAAACTGGTTATTTGATCAAAGCTCAAAGGATTTTATATCAATGGATGGTGTTGATGTTTTGTTCTTGCTGAATTTCGATGCTGCCGTACTGAATATTTCATTTAGCGCCTCCGGTAGCTCAGTTGGAGGTAGAGTCGAGGGGCTATCGGGTGACTATGAGATGAGTTTCACCAGGGTAGAAGCGGAGGATGAATAAAGACTAAAAACTTACGCATATAATGAAAAAGACCGGAGATTCCGGTCTTTTTTGTTTGATTCATTATCGGCATTCATTCAAACGGTCCATTCTAATGGTAGTCATCGTGACTTTTAGTTAATATTGTAATGGTACTAAGGGCACCACTATCATTTTTCGTCCTAAAAGAAAGGTAAACATTTAATGAATTTTTTGAAGAGCAAAGTAGCTGTCGTTACAGGCGGAGGAGGGGTATTGTGTGGCGGGATGGCTAAAGTATTGGCACAGAATGGTGCCAGTGTGGCTGTGCTGGATTTGAAGCAAGAAGCTGCTGATCAGGTGGTTGAGGCGATTACCTCAAACGGAGGAAAGGCAATAGGCGTATCTGCTAATGTATTGGAAAAAGACTCTTTGGAAGCCGCACGGATCAAGGTAGAGGAAGCTTTCGGGCCATGTGATATTCTAGTAAATGGTGCCGGTGGAAATCACCCCAAAGGGACAACCTCAAAAGAATTTTTGAGGCAAGAGGATATCGATGATGATTCCCTGCTCACCTTTTTCGATCTGGACTTCAAAGGGATTGAGTTTGTCTTTAATCTTAATTTCTTAGGCTCATTGTTACCTTCCCAAGTATTTAGCAAAGGGATGGTAGGTCGTGCGGACACAAGTATTATCAATATTTCCTCTATGAATGCCTTTACGCCGTTGACTAAGATTCCGGCCTATAGCGGAGCCAAGGCAGCGGTTAGCAATTTTACCAGATGGTTAGCGGTGCACTTTTCCAAAGTGGGTATTCGTGTCAATGCGCTCGCACCCGGATTCTTCCTGACTGAACAAAACAGAACACTACTCACACATACGGATGGTTCTTTGACACCAAGAGGAAATCAAATTATTGACCACACCCCTGCTGGCAGATTTGGCAAAGCAGAAGACTTGAGCAGCACGCTCCTGTGGTTGTGCGATCCTGCTTCCAATTTTGTGACGGGAGTAGTTATCCCTATTGACGGCGGGTTTAGCGCATATAGTGGCGTATGAGTGGATTAGAACAAACCTGGCGCTGGTATGGACCGGCTGATCACATTCCATTGAGTCATGTTAGGATGGCGGGAGCTACCGGTATCGTAACAGCCTTACATCATATTCCGAATGGTGAAGTGTGGCCTGGGGAAGAAATCCAAAAGAGGAAATTGGAGATAGAGGCTGCAGGCTTGTCGTGGTCGGTGGTGGAAAGTATACCGGTGCACGAAGACATCAAAAAGAGGTCCGGGGACTATGAAAAATACATCGAACAATACAAGCAAAGCATTCGGCACTTAGGTGCTAGTGGAATCGATACGGTCTGTTATAATTTCATGCCCGTATTGGATTGGACTAGAACAGATCTCTCTTTTGAAATGCCCGACGGGTCAAAAGCACTGCGATTTGACACGACGCAATTTGCTGCTTTTGAATTGTTTATGCTAAAAAGGTCAGGGGCCGAAAATGACTATAACAATGAGGTAAAGGCACAAGCGGAGTACGTTTTCAAGGGAATGGATCAAGGTCAAAAAGATAAACTTGTAGCTAACATAATAGCAGGTCTCCCGGGCGCTGAGGAAGGTTATACACTTGACCAGTTTCAACAAGTACTGGACACCTACAAAGATATTGATGCTCAACAGCTCAAAGAGAATCTATACGAGTTCTTGAAAGCAATTATACCTGTAGCGGAAGAAGCTGGAGTTCTGATGGCCATTCATCCGGATGATCCTCCTTACCCTATACTTGGTCTACCAAGGGTAGTGAGCACAGCTTCTGATGCCAGGGCTATATTAGCTTCAGTGGATAGCACCCACAATGGCTTATGTTTTTGCACCGGTTCTTACGGGGTCAGAGCGGACAATGATTTGCCGGCCATGGTTCGGGAGTTCGGTCCTCGCATTAATTTCATTCATTTGAGAAGTACTAAGAGAGATGCACATGGTAACTTTTGTGAGGCGGATCACTTAGATGGGGACGTCGACATGTATGAGGTAATGAAAGCACTTGTCGATGAGCAGGAGCGTAGAATTGTCTCAGGTAGGAAAGATATAAGAATGCCAATGCGGCCTGATCATGGACATCAGATGTTGGACGATTTAAACAAGAAAACCAACCCAGGCTATTCCGCAATAGGTCGGCTTCGGGGGCTTGCCGAACTACGAGGTTTGGAACTTGGTATTAAAAAAGCTGCTGAAAAAAGAGAGAATGAAATACATGCTGAATTCAACTAGAGATGAGAAAGTTTTTAGACGATAATTTCCTGCTGGAAACCAAGTCCGCGCAAGAGCTCTATCACGCTTTTGCCAAGGACCTACCTATCATTGATTATCATTGTCATCTGCCTCCAAAGGATATCCTGAATAATAGAGTATTCAATTCGATAACTGAAGCTTGGCTAGAGGGTGATCACTACAAGTGGCGGGCCATGAGGACTAATGGCGTGGATGAGCGATACTGTACTGGAGATGCTTCGGACCAGGAGAAGTTTATGAAGTGGGCGGAAACAGTACCATACACCATGAGAAACCCATTGTATCACTGGACCCACCTGGAGCTGCAGCGCTACTTTGGTATTGAAGATATTTTAGGACCCGATACAGCTGAAGATATTTATATCGAAACCAATCGTCAGTTGGCCAACATGTCTACCAATGCCATCTTCGAGAAGATGAAAGTTGAAGTCGTGTGTACCACCGATGATCCGATTGATTCCCTGGAATACCATCAAACCTGGACGGAAGAAGGGCATGATCTCATTTTAGCACCAACTTTCAGAGCAGATAAAGTACTATTCACCGCCGATCTCAAAGTATGGAATACCTACATAGATCAGTTGGCAAGAGCGGCAGGTGTTGAGATCAATACCTACCATCAGCTTTTAGAGGCCTTGTCCAATCGTCATGACTTTTTCCATAGCCTTGGGTGTCGCTTATCTGATAATGGACTTGAGACACTAAGTGTGGAGGACTATACCGGTAGTGAGATTACCGGCATCTTTACCAAACTTCGTGGTGGAGCAGTAGTACCTGAGGTTGAAGCGGAAAAGTATAGGTCCGCTATACTAGTGGAGTTGGCGCACATGAATCATGCAAAAGGGTGGACCCAGCAGTACCATCTAGGTGCATTGCGAAACAACAATACGAGGATGATGAACAAACTCGGATTGGACACAGGGTTTGACTCAATTGGTGATTTTCCTTTGGCTCAGCAAATGTCCAAATTCTTTGATAGACTTGATAGCACGGATCAGCTGGCGAAAACTATTATTTATAACCTCAACCCTGCTGATAACGCCCTTTTTGCTACGATGATAGGCAATTTCAATGATGGATCCACAGCAGGCAAGATGCAGTTTGGGTCTGGCTGGTGGTTTCTTGATCAAAAGGATGGCATCGAGCAACAGATCAACGCATTGTCCAATATGGGCTTGCTCAGTCGATTTGTAGGTATGCTTACTGATTCACGTAGCTTCCTTTCTTTCCCTCGTCATGAGTATTTCAGAAGAGTTCTTTGCAATATTTTTGGCAATGATATCGAGAAAGGAGAATTACCTAATGACTTGAATTGGATTGGTCAGATCGTACAGCAGATCAGCTACTATAATGCAAAAGAATATTTTCAATTTCATTCAATAAATACGAAAACAACAGTATCATGAAGAAAGTCGTAACCTTCGGAGAAATTATGTTAAGACTAGCACCTCCGGGATTTTTACGTTTTTCACAAACAACTTCATTTGATGTGATTTACGGTGGAGGAGAGTCCAATGTGGCCGTTTCCCTTGCCAACTATGGGGTGCCTGTTGACTTTGTTACCAGACTGCCTAAGAACGATATTGGCCAATGCGCCATGATGGAAATGCGTAAAAGAGGGGTTAACACCAACAATATTATTTGGGGTGGTGATCGACTTGGTATTTATTTTCTGGAAACCGGAGCTGTAGCACGTGGTAGCAAAGTAGTCTATGACCGTGCGCATTCGGCAGTTGCTGAAATTGAAAAGGGAATGATCGATTGGGAGAAAGTTTTTGAGGGTGCCGGCTGGTTTCACTGGACAGGTATTACTCCTGCCATCTCTCAAAGTGCAGCAGATGCGTGCCTGGAAGCCGTGAATGCTGCCTCTGATATGGGGCTGACCATTTCAACAGATTTGAACTACCGAGCAAAATTGTGGAAATACTGTGATGATGCGAAGCGAGAAGAAATCATGACGCAGTTGACATCCCAATGTGATATTGTATTAGGCAATGAGGAAGATGCAGAGATGCACTTTGGTATTAAGCCCGAGGGGATCACTGTACAAACAGAAGGGCATAATGTAAAGGCAGAGGCATTTCTGTCTGTCTGCCAACAAATGATGAAAAAATTCCCAAGAGCCAAGAAAGTGATCACCACACTGAGAGGATCCATTTCGGCATCTCACAATACCTGGGCAGGCGTTCTTTATGACGGAGAGAAAATGTACGAGACACGTCAATACCAGATAACGGATATTGTTGATCGCGTAGGAGGAGGAGATTCATTTATGGGAGGATTGATCTACGGTTTATTGAATTATCCCGAGGATGATCAGAATGCACTCGACTTTGCCGTAGCGGCTTCTTGTCTCAAGCATACGATCAAAGGAGACGCGAACCTTGTTACTGTTGACGAGGTCAGAAAATTAATGGGTGGCGATGCCTCAGGACGAGTAAGTAGGTAGTATCTTTTTTATAGAACGAGAAGTTTTTTTGGGTAGCTTCGTCAAGTTGCAAGCTCAGTGATACTTCCAGTAGTTTTACGGATTTAATTAAATAAATGGCAAAATATACAAGAATAGAGGTAGCCTTGGCGATGAAAGAAACCGGGATGGTTCCGGTGTTCTACAATCCCGATCTTGAAACTTGCAAACGAGTCTTAAAGGCATGTCATGAAGGAGGGGTTAAGGCTTTTGAGTTTACCAATCGAGGTGACTTTGCTCATGAAATATTCGGTGAGTTGAGTAAGTATGCGAAAGCCGAATTGGATGGGCTGATGTTGGGAATTGGGTCGGTTTTGGATGCAGGAACTACCTCCCTTTACTTACAATTAGGAGCGGATTTTGTGGTTTCGCCAATCCTCAATGAGGACATGGCAAAAACATGTAATCGACGTAAAGTATTGTGGTCTCCAGGATGTGGATCACTTTCAGAAATATCTAAAGCTGAAGAGCTTGGCGCAGAAGTCGTCAAAATATTCCCGGGCTCTTCTGTGGGCGGACCGGATTTTGTCAAAGCTGTCAAAGGGCCTAACCCATGGAGCAGCATCATGCCAACAGGTGGTGTAAAACCTACTGAAGAGAATTTGTCTTCCTGGTTCTCAGCGGGCGTACATTGCGTAGGTATGGGGTCACAGCTATTCAGCAAGGATCTCCTAGCACCTGGAGGGTATGACCAGCTGGTGCAGAAAATCAAAGAAGCACTAGCTATCATCAAAAAGATAAAAACTTGAGACACGCGGCCCACTACCTTTTCGCTTTTCTCGTTCTAGCACTTGCAGGCTGCAATCAAAAAACTGGTCGCAATACGTTGAAGTTGGCACATGGTCTGGATGTTACCCACTCCGTGCATATTGCCATGGAGTACATGGCAGAGAGGTTGGAGGAGTATTCGGGAGGTGAGTTGGCATTGGAGATATATCCCAATTCGCAATTAGGCTCTGAAAGAGAATGTTTGGAGCTCCTTCAGATCGGGGCACTGGATATGACCAAAACATCCGCTGCCTCTGCGGAAAATTTTGCACCGGCGATGAAGATTCTAAGCCTACCCTATCTCTATGAAAATGATGAACATGAAAAAGCCGTATTAGAGGGGGATATAGGACTGGAAATGTTGCGAAGTGCGACAGATTTTTATCTGCGAGGGTTATGTTATTACGATGCGGGTAGTAGGAGCTTTTATACGATAGACAAGCAGGTATTGGCTCCGGATGACCTGGACGGAATGAAGATAAGAGTAATGAATAGCGTCACGGCTATGAAGCTGGTCAGAACACTGGGTGGATCTGCTACACCGATTTCGTGGGGAGAGTTGTATACAGCACTTCAACAAGGAGTTGTGGATGGTGCGGAGAACAACCCGCCAAGCTTCTATTTGTCTAAACACTATGAAGTTTGCAAGTACTATACACTTAATGAACATACTTCTATTCCGGATATTCTTTTGGTCAGTGAGCACACGTGGAAGAGATTGAGCGCTGAGCAACAGTCATGGGTACAAAAGGCGGCAAGCGAATCAGCAATCCATCAACGAGATCTGTGGGAGAAATCTGAAAAGGAAGCGTTGCAAGCAGTACAAGATGCGGGTGTTACTGTTGTGAGACCTAATAAAGACCTGTTTTCAGGCAAAGCCAAGAAATTGCATGAGGAGCTGATTGATACTCCTGAGCTAAAATCTATTTACGAAAAAATTCAAGATGCTAAGTCGGGTTAAAAAGACAATAGACAGTATACTTGGTAGAGCTGTAGCAGTGCTAATGGCCTTTCTTGTATTTGATGTGGTATGGCAGGTATTCTCGAGGTATGTTTTGCAGGATCCCAGTTCATTCACTGATGAATTAGCGCGTTTTTTACTGATTTGGGTGGCTTTGTTAGGAGCAGCCTACGTAACAGGTCAGAGGATGCACTTAGCGATAGACCTATTGCCGGCCAAGGTGAACGCCGCTTGGTTGGAGAGACTCATCTACAGTTTGGTCGGCCTCTTTGCTCTATTGGCATTAGTAATAGGAGGGATACGATTGGTGAATATTACTTTAACTCTGAATCAGAGTTCATCTGCCTTACAGTTGCCGCTTGGCTACGTATACCTTGCTTTACCGATCAGTGGTATGCTTATCTTCTTTTATGCCTTGGTAGAGATGATCCAGCCTAAAAAACACCATAACTGATGGATGTACTGATACTTGTCATTACTTTTTTGCTTCTCCTTTCCATAGGAGTTCCCATAGCATACTCTATAGGTTTGTCAGCGGTGATCACCCTGGCAGCTAACATGGACCCTTTGACAGCTTTTACCACAGTAGCACAAAGAATGGCTACCGGTTTGGATAGCTTTTCGCTGTTAGCGATCCCATTTTTCGTTTTGGCCGGTCAGCTGATGAATCGAGGGGGTATAGCTTCTAAACTGATCAACTTTGCCAGATCTCTTATCGGTGTTTTTCCTGGTGGTCTTGCTTACGTCAATATTCTTTCCTGTATGCTTTTCGGAGCTATTTCCGGAAGTGCAGTGGCCGCTGCCTCAGCTATAGGAGGCTTTATGGTACCCAGGATGAGTAAGGAGGGCTACCCAAAGCCGTTTAGTGCTGCAGTAAACCTGACTTCGTCCACCACCGGTCTTGTCATTCCACCAAGTAACATACTAATCGTCTATAGCCTGGCCAGTGGGGGTGCTTCTGTTGCGGCTTTGTTTCTGGCAGGTTATATACCTGGCATTTTGATGGGACTGGCGCTGATTGTTGTGAGTGCTGTATATGCCTATCGAAATAAGTTGCCAACTGCCGGACGTTCATCTATTCCGGAGATCGTCAAATATTTTTTAGATGCATTGCCGAGCTTGATGCTTCTTGTGATTGTGATGGGCGGAATTGTAGCTGGTATTTTCACGGCTACTGAGGCTTCAGCTATCGCAGTGGTCTACACTTTCGTGTTGGCTGTTTTTATCTATAAAGAGATCAAATTAAGTGATATGTCTTCGGTACTTCTGGAATCGGTGAAGACAACCACAGTGGTGCTATTCTTGGTGGCAACCTCCATGAGTATGAGCTGGGTTATGTCATTCGAGAATATTCCTCAGGAGGTGAGTGCCGCATTACTTAGCCTGAGTGACAACAAAATAGTCATACTACTCATCATCAACCTGATCTTACTATTTGTCGGAGTATTTATGGATATGACTCCAGCTGTTCTGATATTCACGCCAATATTTTTGCCAGTGGTAGGTGATCTCGGTATTGACCCGGTTCATTTTGGTATTATCATGGTGATGAACTTGTGTATTGGACTATGTACTCCACCTGTTGGGTCCATTCTTTTCGTGGGAGTCAGTGTAGCAGGGGTTAAAATCCAAGAAGTTCTAAGGCCTCTTATGCCTTTGTTCCTGGTACTGATTATTGTGCTGCTTTTAGTTACTTATATACCAGGAATATCGATGTTGCTTCCTTCCTGGTTTGGATATTAACCGCAACGCTTACGACGCTCAGATTCCGATAGATGAGTGCATTTCCTAAATCTAGAATTATCGCTCTTTGAGTAGTTCGATTTCCTTTTCTATTCGAAGCATTCTCTCCTGCATAAGTGTTGGTGGATTGAGATAAGAACTGACAACGGACTGTATCTTCCATATCTGGAAGATGTTCTTCGTTTCAATACTCATCTTCGGATAGTTTGGGTCATCTGATGTCAATACAATTTCATTTTTTGATACTGCATCCAGACGACGAGTTGTTATATTTTCTTGATGCACAACGGTAATAATTTTTTTTAATGCACTTCTAGTTTTGTCTAAATGGATGGATTGGCCAATGAGTATATCCCCATGATGCAAACCTTGCTGATGATACTCCATCTCGCTGCCATTCATTTCAAAGGCACAGTAGCTACTACTTTTGTTGATAGGTACCTGGATTCGTGGCAAGTCACTTTGAAAGTCGGCATTACTGTGATTGACGATATAGTTGAGGTAGTTAGATACTTCGATATAGGGTATTCCTTGGGCCTTGCCTTGGGAATCTATGGCTACATTATCAATCTTATGAGCTTTGTTCAGTTTTTCTTTAAGCAGGTCAAAACTATAGATTTCATTGACCGTTAATTCCCGGGTTAGCAGGACATCAATCGATATTCTAAAATATTTAGCTATTTGGATTAGCGTTTCTATTTTCGGTTCTGAGCGGCCTTCTTCGTACGCCCCCACACTTGGCCTGGCTAGATTAAAAATAGCAGCAAAATCAGCTTGGCTAATTCTTTTAGCTTGTCTTATCTTTTTGATGTTTTCACCGATGTAAGAAAATTTTTTGCTACTTTTTTGAGCCATGCTACAACTTTTGTCATTCAAATCTCGTAAGATTACTCATCAAATGAAAATTGAATTTACAAAATCACTGCTTAATCTTTCCATTATACGGATTGTTTGAATTATAGCTACACATTCGTATTTTCGAATTTCACTTAACGATTTCAAAAACCATCTAAACTATGAACTCATACTTTCAAAAAGTCAAGGAATACTTGCTTGAACTCAACTACACTATTGTCCAGGAAGACGAAAAAGATGGTGTTTTTGTGGTAGAAAACGAGGAGGAGGGGATCAAAAACGTGGTGCTCATTGTAGCCGATCCCATTCTGATTGTAGAACAGTTTCTTTTCGAACTTTCCTCGGATTCTCAAAGCATTTTTAAGAAGCTGTTAATGAAAAACAGAGATATTATTCACGGTGCTTTTGCCTTGGATGAATCTGGGAAAAAGGTACTGTTTCGTAATACTCATGAATGCGAGAACCTGGATCTCAATGAGATTGAAGCCACGCTCAATTCTTTAGCATTGTTGCTAGGGGAGTATACAGACCAGTTAATTGAATTTAGTAAGCAATAAAATAATAACAAGTAAATAAGAAGATCATGAATGTTTTCAAAAGACTCTTTAAAGTAGGTGAATCGGAGGCTCACTCCGCTATTGATAAGTTGGAAGATCCTATCAAGATGACGGAACAAGGGATCCGCGATCTGAAGAAGGATTTGGATAGCAGTCTGAAAGCACTGGCTGAGGTGAAGGCGATGGCGATCAGATCTAAAAATGAAGTGCAGACCAATAAGTCTAAAGCGCAAGACTATGAGAATAAAGCGATGTTACTCTTGAAAAAGGCACAAAGCGGCGAATTGGATGGAGGAGAAGCTGATAGATTGGCTACTGAGGCACTTTCCAGGAAAGAGGAATTTGCCCAGGCTATGCAACGATCAAAAACTGAGCAGGAGAGATTTGACAAAAATGTGGGCCAGTTAGACGTGAAAGTGAAAAAGCTGAGATCAGATATCAGTGCTTACGAAAATGAGCTTAGGACACTCAAAGCTCGAGTCAAAGTCAGTGAGGCAACTGCGAAAGTCAATAAGCAAATGGCACAGATAGATTCGTCCAGTACCGTATCCATGCTGGAGCGTATGAAAGACAAAGTAGCTCAGCAGGAAGCATTAGCTGAAGCATATGGTGATATTGCTGGCGAAAGCAAATCACTTGATGAAGAGATTGATTCAGCAATTGATAACTCATCGCTAAAGGCATCTGATGATCTTGCTGCTATGAAAGCAAAATTAGGTTTGGACAAGTAGGCTTTGCCTGCTTGTTCCGCCTTCAATAACTGAAGATTGATTCATCACAATGATCAGGTTGAAGATTTAGTGATATGATTAACATGGACTTAGTCAAATCGGGACTGGTATTAATAGTATTTATATTCCTATTCAGTTTGCTTTTTAGCTTTCTATTCAAGGTAGGGCTCATCTTGTTAATGGCCCTGGGAGTGGTTTACCTAGTCAAACGAGTGTTTTATGAATGAGCTGATAAATTGAAAAATTGGGTTTGTAGATAGCCTCGGCTAAGGGGATCACGTAGGATAAAGTAGTAATGGGAATAAGGAGTAAAGGGCGACTAGCGTATCGCCACAAAGTATAAAAATTTAGATACATTCAACATGTTCAACTTATTCAAGAAGAAAAAGGAAGAACCAGAATATGACGTTACTAATTTGTCGGTCAATGATCTGGATTTCGGATTTATATTTGACTATGACCTCAAATCCTGGGTAGTCAAAGAGGTATATGAGTATGACTGGGGGGATAACAACTTCACCCGAGAGTATAAAGTAGATAGTGGTGATGAGATAGCATATCTTGATGTAGATGACGGGGAACTGTCTGTTTCCAAGCCAATCAAGCTTAGAGAGATTGAAGAGGATGTCTTCGAGGCCATTACAGAAAAGGAAAAGGCACCAGGCAGGATACACTATGGCGGTGAGACTTACTATCTGCAGGAGGATTCGGCAGGATATTTCAGGGACTGTGCGAAAGAAACAAAAGATTGGGAGGAGTTGATTACATTGGAATACTACAATGAAGAAGAAACGCTCTTTGTATCTTTGACCCAGTGGGATGATCGAACGTTAGAGTGTTATGCTGGCAAAGTGGTAAAGTCATTTGAGGTTTCGAATATCATTCCTGGTCAATAACCAAAACGAACATGAAAAAAATGAATAGGTCGAGGCTGTGGTTGCTAGTACTGGTAGCATTGATGTGGTCATGTGGAGGTAGTAAGTATCAGAAAAGCCCACTAGATACGATGATCCGGGATATGCCAACCAATGACAAGTTTTCAATCATTTTGTATGATATGAATGTTGATGGCAACTTCATTGAGACCTTCCAGCACCAGTATAGGGTCATCAAAGAAGATCAATCAGGTGAGATAGATGAGTTCACCACAGGTTGGTTAGAAGTCAGTGAGCAAGAGTTTAACAAGCATGTCAATGACATGGGCATGGAGATAGCTGCAAGGGATAGTACTGGGAAGCTGACTAAAGCGGCAGCACCTCCCGGTTATCATAACTATGTTGGAAACGAAAAGTATGGTCGGTGGGAAAATAGAGGGGGTTCCAGTTTCTGGGCATTCTATGGTCAATATGCTTTCATGTCGAGCATGTTTAACATGATGGCTTATCCGGCCAGGAGGTCCTACTATAATGATTGGCGCGGTGGATACTACCGAACTGGCCGAAGCTATTACGGACCAAAAACCGGAGGTAGGTCTTACTATGGCACCAATAGTTCTTTTGGCAGAAGCACCAACCCCAGTTCCTCTTGGAGTAGAAACAGGTCCCTATTTAAACAGCGTGTTTCGTCAAGAACCTCTCGTTCCAGTAGCTCAGGAGGATTCCGGTCTCGTGGAGGCTCTTTTGGTAAATAAAAAATCTGCGGACAATCATGGAAATCATACTAGATCATATTCTAACCACCATTATCTACATTGCCGCAAGTTTTGTCTTGTTTTTGGCAGGAAAACTTGTCTATCAGCTTTTTCATCGAAAGGTACGTGTCGTTCATGAGTTGGTGGAGCGGGATAACCTTGCTTTTTCATTTGCGCATGTGGGCTATTTTATTGGGCTATTGTTATCAATTGGGAGTGCCGTGCTAGGCGAATCCTACGGGTTGATTAATGATTTGATCGGTATAGGGATTTATGGCGTATTATCGATCATATTGCTCAATCTCTCTATTATCATTAACGACAAGTTGATCCTCTCCCGCTTCGATATCAAAAAGGAGATTTTGGAGGACCAAAATGTTGGAACGGGCATAGTAGAAGGTGCTAACGCGATTGCAACGGGCTTGATTATCCTAGGAGCTATCCACGGTGAAGGTTATGGAGCCGGAGGACCAGTTGTGACTGCTGTGCTTTATTGGCTACTGGGTCAGGGAATCTTGTTTTTGACGACCAAGGTCTATGATTGGATTACTCCCTATGACATTCATGATCATATCGAAAAAGGTAACGTGGCTGTGGCGGTTGGTTACTCTGGAGCAATTATCGCGATTGCCAATCTGATCAGATTTGCTCTCATGCATGATTTCGAGAGTTGGGTAATTACCCTGGAGGATGTAGCTATAGATGTATCTGTAGGTATTTTATTCTTACCGCTCGCCAGATTCTTAACTGACAAAATTCTGCTACCTGGCCAAAAGCTTACTGACGAAATCGTCAATCAGGAAAACCCTAACGTAGGAGCAGCCATTGTGGAGGCATTTGCCTATATCGGCGGATCCATGTTGATCGTGTGGGCATTTTAGTATATTTGAAACATGGAAAAGATCATTTTGGAGGTTGGGAATGAAGCTGATGCCAAAATTATATTGGATTTGGCCAAAAGGCTTGATGCTCGGGTGATCAAGTCTCAGCCAACACCTGGCGATCGCATGGCTATACTTAGGGATATTCAGGCAGTTGGAAACCTCAAAAAACTGATTCAAGATCCTGTTCAATGGCAAAAGGATGAAAGGGTGGATAGAGATATTTGACTGAGAGAGGCTCCAAAATGCTCTTGTTGGATAGTAATATACTGATTTACGCTGCGCAGTCAGAGTATCCGTTCCTTAAACATCTTTTTTCGACGTTCCATATTCAATATGTTGAGGAACCTATTGCAAGTTATGCCATCGCTTTAAGGAGAACGAAAAAGATTAGTCTTGCTGATGCCATAATAGCTGGAACACAGGTGTTGAATCCATTTGAAGAGAAATTTTGAAATATACCTCTTCTCTACTCAAAGTTGCTCTTTTTGCTACTGGCCTAGCGGGAATCGTAGCTGAGTACACCCTTTCTACTCTCGCTACTTACTTTTTAGGAGATTCAGTTTTTCAGTGGACGATGATTGTCTCCATTATGCTGTTTTCAATGGGACTGGGTAGCAGATTGAGCAAGCAGTTTGAAAACAACTTACTGGAGCGATTTGTGTGGCTGGAGTTTGCCTTGTCCTGCATTACTGCGAATGTTACTATTATCGTCTATACCTTTTTTGCTATTTATGGTGATACTACCTTCATTATCTACTTGCTGAGTGTATTAGTGGGACTCATGATTGGCATGGAAATACCTCTGGTCATTAGACTCAACGAGCGTTTTCAAAGCCTCAAGGTTAACATCTCTTCAGCACTTGAAAATGACTATTACGGCAGCCTGGCAGGAGGTGTGTTTTTTGCTTTCATTGGGCTGCCTTACTTGGGGTTGACCTATACTCCATTGATTCTTGGTTGTGTTAATTTCATGGTGGCCGGCACCTTTTTGATGATTATTTGGGGGGAAGTAGTGCCTGCGAGCAGGAAAAAACTTGTTGGTTTGGCAATGCTTGTATTACTGATTTTGATGTCCTCTGGTATATTCTCGGACACCATCATTAAGTGGGGGGATAGGGTACGCTACAAGGATAGAATAGTCTATAGTGAGCAGACACGATATCAAAAGATTGTACTTACATATGGAGATGGTGATTATTGGCTTTTTCTGAATGGCCATCAGCAGCTCAGTACCTTTGATGAGGCGCTTTATCACGAACCGCTGGTCCACACTCCTATGTTGCTACATGGAGGAGCAGAAAATATACTTGTGCTAGGAGGTGGCGATGGTGCCGCAGTACGTGAGATTTTGAAATATGATCAGGTTAAGAAGATTACCTTGGTCGATCTGGATCCTGGCGTTACGAAGCTTGCTATGACACATCCGGTGCTATTGGGAATCAATCAAAATGCGCTGAACCATCCCAAAGTGCAAGTGATCAACCAGGATGGCTTTACTTACTTGGAGCAAGCAGCTGAGTTGTTTGATGTGATTATCGCAGACTTCCCTGATCCCAGAACCGTAGATTTAGGTCGGCTGTATTCACTTGAATTCTACTACCTCTGCTATTTGGCCATGGAAGAAGATGGTTTACTTATCACTCAGGCTGGTAGTCCGTATTATGCGGAGCAGGCTTTTGAGTGTATTCAAAGAACAATGCGAGCAGCAGGCTTTAAGACGTTGCCTTTACACAATCAGGTCCTTACGCTTGGAGAGTGGGGGTGGGTACTTGGCGCCAAGAACCAAGATCAAGATTTGAAGCATACTTTAAGGTCCAGAAGTCTTGGAGCCATCGAGACTCAGTGGCTTACTAATGATGCGTTGACCCTATTGTCGGCTTTTGGCCAAGAGGTATTTGCCCAAGACTATAAAGAACCCGAAGTCAACAGATTACATGATCCCGTACTGTATAGATACTATTTGGATGGCAGGTGGGACGTGTATTAATTCAATCTCCTCTAACTTATATTTTTAGCTGCTACTAATCCCGAATCCAAAGCCTCGAAAAGCAAAGGCAATCTGCCATTATCTACTCCTGCGTAGATCATTTGGTTTTTGGAGAGCTTAGTGGCATCTCGAAATAGCGATCCAGGCTGGGGAATAGCCATGGCGTGTCCCAGGACATTGATATATGCTGCCTCAGGTTTTAATTTTTGACAGAGTAAATTTTCTATACTCTCTAGCGCCTCCTGAATAATGGTTTCCTGATGATCCGGAATCGTAGCCAGATACGGGTGATCTTCAGGAGCCAAGCAGTAGTACGCGGTTAGTATCCTTTTGTTTGATAGTGCCGCTTGATCTTGCACGCTGCTATCGATGAACCCAATAAATTCCGGTCGATCACCGAGGTATTCGTTTTGCCAGAAGCCGTATTCGCCTTCTTTTTGTTCGGTGACGAAATTGATCACCATCCAAGGGGCATAACTATTTTGGAATAGTTCGGCTTCTTCAGGGAAAGTATACTTTAAGGCATGTTTTTGGCCAGCATAGATAACTCGATCGCAATGAATTACTTTGCGTTGCTGTTTTGTTACATCCAGGGTTTGGACCCTAAATCCGCGCCCACTTCGACTAATTTGATAAACGAGGTGATTCAGTTTAAGCCGTTCTGAAGGAAGTTGATTGGCTATTTTCTGGATAAAATAATCATTACCTCCGGGAGGTGAAAAGAACTGCACATCCTTTTCGAAGTAAGGTCGACAAGCAAAGTAATGGATGCCAGCTAGAGCAGATACTTGCCGACTGGTACCGCCATAATCATCGAGCATATGGTAGTCTAATTGCTTAATGAACCGGTCGTCAACGGACATCTCCTTGGAGACAAACTCAAAAAAGGTCAATTTATCCAACTTTCGGTACTGGTGATCAATCAATCTGGTAGGAAGGGGCATATGACCCTGATACCGACCTACGAGTGCCTTAAATCTCTTTTTAAATGCTCCGTCCTGTATTACCTCTTTTCGTGTTTTTCCGTTTTCATAGCACCTCTGCTTGCGATATTCCGGGATGATATGTTGCTGATCCACAAACGACCAGGAGTCCCGCCATCCTTGATACTGAATGATGTTGAGCGACTCAAGCATTTGCAATACTTCAGAGCCATAGTACGACGGGTACTCCAACTCGTAGTGAGCCCCTTGACTAATGGGAATGCCCTGGTGCGAGGTTGCGGCTGACGTGCCACCTAACCGATCAGATAATTCTAGCAATAAAAAATCCTTTTGTCCTAAATGGTAGGCCGAACTAAGCCCGGCAATGCCACCTCCGACAATTACGGTCTCTACGGCCAATTTTGAGGTTTGTGGCCAAGATCTACTGTCCATCATCAGGTGACCGACATTTTGGTCCGAATGGATATGTATTGGAAATTTTTGTTTCCCTGGAAAATGGCAATGTTGTAGCCAGAATGGCAGCGTAGCAGTCCATGCTCCTTTTTTGAGAAAAGTTCTTCTTTTCACGGATTTGGAAAGCTTTCTGACAGTAGTAATTGACCCTGATGGGATTGAAAGTATTCTCTTTTCCCAGAGGACAGCATCATTTTCATAGCTTCTTGACTCCACCATTTTGCAGGTAGTTTGGGGCTTACCTCCAGTAATTGATTTCGCATCGCTTCAGCATGTCGACGTGATCCGATGATCCATGAGGACTGACCAAGAGAGGGAATCTGTGCGTGATAGTCAAGTATATTCATTCCGGCATTTTGAAGGTTTGCAGCTATCGTTTTGAATGTTTGAGGCTGCAGATAGGGATTTCCTGAAACTGTTACCAACAACCCGTCAGGAAGAAGTTTTGCCAGGCATTCCTGATAAAAGGAACTTGTAAAAAAGGGAGCGTACTGCGTTTGATTGGTGGGTACATCAACAATAATTAAATCGTACTGAATCCCTTTCTGAAAAAGTGCAGAAGGTGAATCAATTAGTTGGACGAACCTTTTGTGGGAGGGACCCAGCCACTTGGAATGTGCCTCTAAAAAATCGAAAAGATCATGATCTACGGGAAGTTGATCCACCTTGGGCATATTTTCCAGTTTGGACAACTCCCGCATGACGCCCCCATCATCTCCGCCGAGGATCAATACATGCTTGATATCACGAAGCAAGTGCATAGCCGGCTGCATCAATGCTTCTGATGTCATATGCTGGTCTACTGTGGCACTTAGAAGTTTGCCATTGTAATATACCCAATAGTCATTCCTCCAGTTAACAATCTGAGTGCTGCCCTTTCTAGTTTCCAGACTAGCGACTATCTTGTCTTGATACAGTTTCTGTTGTGTTGGAAAAGAATAAGGAAGAATCCAAACAACGATCACCGCTATCATCGCAGCAAAATGCATCCAATTGAACCTACCCATGGCTAATAATAGACCTCCAATACCGATAAGAATGTAAAGCAATACCCAAGCATATCGAATGTACTGCATGGCATATGTGATCATGGTAAATGACGTGAGAGGAACAAGTACGAGTATCACAGTGGCAATGGTAAGAGCTGCTGGCGAAACCCTGGCGGCAAGATCAACCCGTCTTATGACGACAAAGGGAACGAGCAAACTAAGTAACAGGGCGATCTGATCAGCAGCGACGAATTCGAAATGGAAACGATAAAGTTTAGCCAACCAGAAGTAGAGAGAGGTACCGTAAAAAAGGGCAAAAATTTTATCTGATGTGCTCATGACTATTTCCTGCCTTTTCTTTTGATTCGCTTGCTAATCTCTGACTCGAAACCTGCGGCTATGATACCAGCAGGCAGGGCAAAAATACCTACCCCTAAGATGGCTATAAATGCCCCCAGCACTTTTCCGAAGCCTGTAATGGGATAAACATCACCATAACCAACTGTGGTTAGGGTAGCTACCCCCCACCACATGGTCTCGGGGATGCTGCTGAAGTTTTCTGGCTGCACCTCATGTTCCAGGTAGTACATCATACTAGAGGCCAGGATTAACAAAACCAATACAATGGTCAGGGTTATCAATAGCTCCTCCTTACGCTGTTTGATGACTCTCATAATCAGGTTAAATGCGGTGGAGTAACGTCCCATTTTGAAAATACGAAGGACTCGAAACAATCGCATCATTCGCAGAAATCGACCATCCATAGCAAACAATAGTGGCAGGTAAAATGGCAGAATGGCCATTAAATCTATCAGGCCTGCGATGGAAAAAACAAATTTTAGTCGCCCCCAAAATGGGTGGCTATACCTTTCGAAGTATGTGCAGGTCCATAATCGGCCGACATATTCGATACTGAAAATAATGATAGAAAAAATCTCAAAATAGTAAAAGAGTAAAGGAGCTTGTACATAGATGCTTTCTACAGTCTCTAGTATCACCGCCATGACATTCAGAAGGATGAGTGTCATGATAAATAGGTCAAACCTCTTACTTAGCCTGTCGTCGCCCTCACCTTTTTCCAGGGTTTCAAAGATTCTTCGTTTACTCCAGACAGTCATAGATCTGTTTCCAGTAGTTTGAAATGGGCAGTGAAGGCTTGAATAAACCGGACATAAAGTGCTGTATTGCAGCTGCTCAACTCTACATAAGACCTGTTTTCCTCTGGAAAAGTATGAAGTGCACAGTGACTTTCTGCTAGTAACCAAACAGCTGTGTAACCTTGGGGCTCAAACTGATGCTCCATGAAATTTAGGATGGTAAAGCCGGAGTTCTCAAGGACTTTGGCAATTTCAATTCTTAATACACTGTCGTCGGATCGTTCAATCCAGGTGGTGTAGTTATCAATTTTTGCTTTCAACTCTTAGTTATCGATTTCCAGATCAATATTAAACGTAAAAAAGGCAAAAGAGGTAGAATATAGTTCCTAATGCTAGTTGCGTCATCACCGATAATACTTTGCGTTACATTTGATTTTTGATATCGTTCACTGCCATTCAAATTTCTAAGTTATAATCATGTATTCAGTCTATTTTAAATAGTTTGCTCGTGCACACTTTTTTATTTAGCTTTACTATATATCGTGCGGTGTCTTATATATTTTTTTTTGAAGCCACCATGTGAACTCGCTGTCATTTACTTTTTTCAATATGAGAACCATTTTTATAGCCACAACGTGTCTATTATTAGCTTGCTCCTCTCCACAAACCACGGACTCAAGTAAGAATGTTAGTGAAGTTCCATCGTCGGCGCAGAAAGCTGAAGATGCTGAGCAAGAAGTTTCCCTGGCAGGATGGGGAACGGCCGAAGTCGAGATGCTGAAAGTCATCGGCTTTAGGCCCCAGTTTGTACCTGAGAGTGATTTGATCATCTATACCGCAAAAAACCTGGAAGGGCTATGGTGTCATAATCCGCAGGGGGGGCAGATCAGACGGCTAACGGAAGAAAAAGGCGCTGGAATAGAGCCCGTGGTTTTCAGAGACAGAGTAGTGTATCAGGTAAAAGCCAGGAAAAAGTACTTGGAAGTGGTTGACTTGGCCTCAGGTAGGGAACAAGCGCTCGAAGGCAATCTACGACATATGCGCCCCGGAGAATATGCTCAGAGGGAAAACAAAGGAACATATGTGAGAGTATCTGATGACCTTTTGAGTTTGGAATTGCACTCGGAGTCAGGAG
>JAHCMJ010000050.1 GCA_019192485.1 Cyclobacteriaceae bacterium HetDA_MAG_MS6
AATAAAGCGAAGTTATCCTTCCAATAACCTCCTAATATTACCCCTCTTATCTCCTCTCGCCCGAAAGCGGATGCAGAGATAAGGATATTTATTTTTAATATCCGAGCAACATGTCGAATATTTTTTCATGAAATTTTTAGAAAACCCGATTGATTTTCGAAAAAGGATTGCAAAGATAACTAAATCCTACTTTTCACAAAGCTATTGTCTCTTCTTTTAGCACAGTTTGTGTTCGATCTGGGCCGGTTGAGACCAAAGTGAGCGGTACAGATATATTTTGCTCTATGAAATGTATGTATTCACTAAGCTCATCAGGGAATTGACCAAAGGATTGATACTGCCCATCACTCCAGCTTTTAAATGATTGATGTAGAAGTTGCCAGTCCTCAGTGAAATTCAATGGTACCTGGTCTGTTTTCACTCCCTCTCTTTCATAACCTACACAAGCCTTGATTTCTTCGAGATCCGCCAACACATCAACTTTCATCATAAAGAGCTTCGTAACTCCATTGAGCATAACTGCATACCTAAGGGCTGGCAAATCGAGCCAGCCACATCTTCTTGGTCGACCTGTAGTTGCTCCAAATTCGTTACCTCGCTTTCTCAAGTCCTCGCCACTTGCGTCCAGCAATTCGGTGGGAAATGGACCACTCCCTACTCGTGTACAGTAAGCTTTAAAAATACCATATACTTCCTTGATCTTACCAGGAGGGACTCCAAGCCCAGCACACGCTCCTGCTGAGATGGTATTGGAACTGGTGACGAATGGGTAACTACCAAAATCAATATCCAGAAGAGAGCCTTGTGCTCCTTCTGCCAGGACAGAGCTACCCTGACTCAATTGATCATTTATAATGTACTCGGTACTAACAATATCGAATTGACGAAGCACATCAAGTGCTTGAAAGAATTTTTCATCTAACGCCTGGATGTTGAAGTCCAAATCATGATTATCTAAAATAGCGAGGTGTCGATCTCTCAGTTTTTCATAGCGCTGCTTAAAGTCGGGCTCTACCAAATCACCAAGCCTAAGGCCTACCCTGGCCATCTTATCCTGATAGGTGGGCCCAATGCCTCTCAAAGTGGAGCCAATCTTCTGCTCTCCTTTGGAGATTTCGTATGCCTGATCAAGTAACCTGTGGGTTGGGATAATAACTTGAGCCTTATTGGAAAGTATAAGGCTTTTTTGTAAGTCTAGGTTGAAGCTCTCCAGGTCCTTGATTTCTTGTGCAAAAGTGATTGGGTCCAGAACTACCCCATTTCCAACAACATTGAGTATGCCTTCGTGAAAAATGCCGGAAGGTATTTGATGTAATACATGCTTTTTGCCATCAAATTCTAAAGTATGCCCGGCATTCGGTCCTCCCTGAAACCTGGCGACAACATCGTATTTTGGTGCCAAAAAGTCCACCACTTTTCCTTTGCCTTCATCTCCCCATTGAAGACCTAATAATACATCTACTCTTCCCATTATATTTATTGATTGGCGTGTTTTTCTCTTGCTTCTTGCTCAGAATTCGTGATATTGAAAATAGCTTGAAGCTTGGTGATGATGAGCAGTTTGCTAACATGCTCAGAGGGGTTGATTAAAAATAACTCTCCGCCTTTGTTCCTAAACTTTGTCAGTATGGTAATCAGCACTCCTATGCCACTACTATTGATGTATCGAACATCAGAAATATTGACATAACAATACTTTACTCCTTTTGCTAAAAGATCGTTTACTAACTCGACCAATTCGGGACCATTGTTTTCTCCTATTAAATCACCTGAAAATTCTAGTCTCAGGATATCTCCTTCTACACTCTGCTGATAAGTCATGTCATTTGTGGTTTCTTGGTATAGGTCTTCCCCTACTTTTTATTCTCGCACTGCTCCTTGGAACAGTTTGCGTACAAAATCAAAGAATGATGAATCACTTCGAATTGCAATAGTTTCCCTACGGTGTTTTGAATGTTTTGGATTCGCGGATCACAAAATTCCATTACTTTATTGCAATCGGTACAGATCAGGTGGTCATGCTGTCTGTACCCATATGATTTTTCATATTGAGCCAGGTTCTGACCAAACTGATGCTTCGTCACCAGATCGCATTCTACCAGCAAGTCGAGTGTATTGTAAACAGTTGCTCTACTCACGCGATAGTTTTTATTCTTCATGCTGATATACAACGACTCGACATCGAAATGCCCTTGCCGACTATATATCTCTTCCAAAATCGCAAAACGTTCAGGTGTTTTCCGTAGATTTTTTTTCTCCAGAAATGCGGTGAAAATCTTTTTCACCTCCTCAAATACCGTCAATACTTGATCCATGTTAGAGCAAAGATAAAGGTCTTATTAATTAAACCTAGATACGTTTAAAACACCATTGACTTTTTCCATGTTCCGAATGAGCTGATCAAGGTGCTTGGTGTCATCCACATAGAGCTGAATCTCCCCTTCGAATATTCCTCCATCGGTGTTGATCGTAATAGATCGCATGTTGACTTTGTGCTCACTGGAAATCACATTGGATACATCATTGATCAAACCTAAACGATCCGTTCCAATGATTTTCAGTCCAGCCACAAATGCTTTTTCTTGTCTTGAGGTCCATTTGGCCTTGACCACTCTATAGCCGTAGTTAGATAGTAATTCCGTGGCGTTAGGACAATTGGTACGATGTATCTTGATCCCCTCGCTGACCGTGACAAAACCAAAGACATCGTCTCCAGGAATTGGATTGCAACATTTCGAAAATTTGTAATCCACAATATCCATGTCCTCCCCTATTAATAAAAGATCGCTCTCACTTCGTCGGACTTCCTGTTTTTTAGTTTTGAGATCCTTGGGATGAGATATCTGCGTCTGATGTTTTCGGGGATTTACCTTGAGGCTTTTGAATCTCTTGATCTCATTATGATCAATTTTACCTTTGCCTATTAGGTAAAAAAGATCGGTAGGTGTCTTCGCATTGAAATAGGAAGTAAGCTGATCTAAAACTTCCTGATCAAGATTAAGCTTCATTTGTTTCAGCTTCCTCTTGATGACTTCCTTGCCTTCGGCCATAAAAAGCTTGCGCTCCTCTTTCAGAGCATCCTTGATACTCGATCGGGCTTTGGAGCTCACCACGTACCTGAGCCAATCTTCATTGGGCTTTTGCTTGCTAGAGGTAAGCACTTCTATCTGATCTCCATTTTTGAGAACATAATTGAGGGGCACAAGTCTTTGGTTGACTTTGGCACCGATACACTTAGAACCAACCTCAGTATGTATCTCAAATGCGAAATCTAGGGCTGTCGCTCCATGAGGGAGTGTGATTAAATCGCCCTTTGGGGTAAAGGCGAAAACTTCTTCTTGAAACAGATTGGATCGAAAGTCATCCACAAACTCTATAGCGGAAGAATCATTTTGCTCTAGTGCTTCCCGGACTTTAGTGATCCACATTTCGAGACCTGACTCTCCATCTTTACTTTCTTTATACTTCCAGTGAGCAGCGTAACCCTTTTCGGCAATGTCATCCATGCGCTTGCTCCGGATTTGCACTTCTACCCATTGACCCTTATCACTCATTACTGTGGTGTGTAGAGATTCATATCCATTTGCTTTGGGAATGCTGATCCAATCTCTCAATCTGTCAGGATTGGGTTGATAGAAGTCTGTCACCACGGAGTACACCTGCCAACACATGGGCTTTTCGTTTTCGAATTGGGTATCCAGAATGATTCGGATGGCAAACAAATCATAGACCTCCTGAAAGGATACATTTTGCTTGCGCATCTTATTCCAAATCGAGTGGATCGATTTTAACCTTCCCTTGATTTCGAAAGGCACATTCAGCGACTCAATCTGCTGACGGATTGGTTTGACAAAGTTTCTAATGAATTTGTCTCTGGCTCCCTTCGTAGCATCTATATTGGTGATGATCTCATCGTAAACTTCTCTGTCTGTAAATCGAAGTGAAAGATCCTCTAACTCGGATTTGATGGCATATAGTCCTAGGCGGTGTGCCAACGGAGCATAAATATACTTAGTCTCTGAGGCTATCTTCAGTTGCTTCTCCTGTGGCATACTGTCAAGCGTTCGCATGTTATGCAGTCTATCCGCGAGCTTGATTAGTATCACCCTGACATCATCAGAGAGCGTCAGCAGCATCTTTCGAAAGTTCTCTGCTTGCTGCGACGACCCCTGGTCAAACACACCGGATATTTTGGTCAGTCCATCGATGATTTTCATCACCTTGGTCCCAAACATCCTTTCGATGTCAGACAGCCCTAAATCTGTGTCTTCGACTACATCATGTAGCAATGCGCTGACAATAGAGGTTGTCCCCAGGCCAATCTCCGCCACACATATTTGTGCCACTTCCAGTGGATGATATATGTAGGGTTCACCAGATCTCCTACGCATACCTTTATGTGCCTCTAAGGAAGTATTAAATGCCTTCTTAATAACCTTAGCGTCACCCTCTTTCAAAACAGGTTTCGCATGACGCAACAGTCGCCTGTATCGCCGTATAATTGCTCGCTTCTCATCCTCAATCTCAACTTCCTGCATAGGTATGATCAAATTGCAAGTCCTTCTTCTTTTATGTTTTCAATTTCAAAACTTCGTATTACCTTTGCACTCCGATTTTTCGGATGCTGTGCAATTCGCTTGTGCTGTTGTACCATCCACCACGCGGATGTGGCGAAATTGGTAGACGCACTAGACTTAGGATCTAGCGCCGCGAGGCATGGGGGTTCGAGTCCCTCCATCCGCACGAAAAAGAACCCTCTTGATCGATTGATTCGACTGAGAGGGTTTTTAATTTCAAACACCTTAAACTTTATCAAATTGGATATTACTATTGATAAAATTGACAAGACCGAAGCTTTAATTAAAATTAAGGTAAAGGAGGATGATTACCAACACGGTGTATCACAAAAAATTAAGGACTTCAGCAAAAAAGCCAATCTGAAAGGATTTAGACCAGGCAAAGTACCTCCTGGCCTCATTAGAAAAATGTATGGAAAATCTTTTCTGGCCGAGGAGATCAACAAAATACTTTCTGATCAGCTCAATCAATACTTGCAAAATGGAGAGGAACAGTTCTTAGGTGAACCAATCCCCAATGAGGAACAAACAGCTGCATTGGACTGGGAGAACCAAAAAGATTTTGAGTTTGAATACAACATTGGTTTTGCCGAGCAATTTGATTTAAAACTTGATAAGAAAGTAAAAGTAGACTTTGCGAAAATTAAAGTCGATGACAAAGCAATAGACGAAACTGTCGACAACCTTAGAAACCAATTTGGTGAATTATCCAACCCAGATACGGTTTCTGAAAAAGACACCATATATGGTTCCGTCCGATCAGCTGATGAAAGCATCAATCAAGAAGTGTCTATAGATACGAAGGAACTGGACAAGGCCTACATCAAAAAAGTTATAGGCCTGAAAGTAGACGATCAATTAGAATTGGATGTTAAAAAAGCATTCAAAGACAAGGAGTACTTTCCCAGGATATCCAGCCTGCGGGACGATGAACTCAAAGCTGTAAAGCACAAACTCGCTTTCGTCATAAAAGGTATCAATCACACTAATCCTGCAGAGGTTAATCAAGACTTGTTTGACAAAACCTTTGGTAAGGATGCCGTCAAATCAGAGGAAGAGTTTCGCATCAAAGTATCAGAAACCATATCTAAAAACTACGATCAGGAAGCAGAAAACCTGTTCTACCATAGGGTACGAGAGCATTTTACAGAGAAAACCAAAATTAATTTACCCAATGCCTTTTTAAGGAAGTGGCTGCTAAAAACTAATGACAAATTGACAGAGGAGCAGTTAGAAAAGGAATACGATCACTATGTCAAGGAATTGAAATGGTCCCTAATCAGAAATAAAATCTCCAAAGACCACGAAATCAAAGTGGAACATGAAGAAGTAAAAGACGAGGCAAAGAAAATGATCCTGCAACAGTTTGGTGGAGCGGGGATAGCAGAGCAACTAGGAGATCAACTGGATCAGTTTGCGGACAATTACCTTCAAGGCGAAAATGGCGAGAACTATATGAAGGTTTTTAATCAGGTCCAAAACAACAAAATCTTCGTATTCATCAGGGAGCAGATCACTGCCAAGGAAAAAGCTGTAAGTCTAGAAGAATTCCGCAAATTAGCTTGAACTTAGTGCAACTAAATAGAGTTTATAATGAGTCCTTGTAGCGAGGACTTTTTTTATTTTTGTTGCAATTAGATTATTTTGAACATATGTTAAATACCGAAGAATTTAGAAAATACGCAGTGAAGGATCAGGGAATCAATGGTTCAACCTTCGATAGCTACGTACATCGTGTAGAAAATATGACACGATCAGTTATAGAAGAGAGACCCACCAGATTTGCTGAAATAGACGTTTTTTCTAGATTGATTATGGATCGAATTATTTTCCTGGGCATGCAGGTGGAGGAAAATATTGCTAATATTATCACAGCACAACTCCTATTTTTGGAGTCCGTAGATTCAAAAAAAGACATCTTATTATATGTCAATAGCCCTGGAGGATCCGTTTATGCTGGACTAGGCATGTATGATACTATGCAATATGTAGGCCCTGATGTAGCCACCATTTGTACGGGTCTAGCGGCTTCTATGGGAGCCGTATTACTTGCTGGAGGAGCAAAAGGAAAGAGATCTTCTTTGCCGCACTCTCGTATAATGATCCATCAGCCAAGTGGAGGTATGCAGGGGCAGTCAAAAGACATGGAAATCACTTTGAAGCAAACTCTGGAGCTTAGAAAAGATTTGTATCAGATACTGGCCAATCATACTGGCAAGACTTTTGAGGATATAGAAAAAGACTCGGACAGAGACTACTGGATGAGAGCCTCAGAAGCTAAAGATTATGGCTTGATCGACGAGGTACTTGAAAAGAATAACAACGGATAGATGGCACAAGTCACTTGTAGTTTTTGCGGAAGAAATAAAAAAGATGTGGATCTCATGATATCTGGGATCCATGCTCATATCTGCGATAAATGTATCGCACAGGCACAGCAGATTTTGAATGAGGAGCTAAAAACCAAAACCGAGGAGGAAGCACCTAACTTCAAACTTATCAAGCCGGTGGATATGAAGCGACACCTAGACGAGTTTGTCATCGGACAGGAAGAAGCTAAAAGATATATTTCCGTCGCGGTGTACAATCACTACAAGAGACTCATGCAGAATACGTCTAATGATGATGTAATCATCGAAAAGTCGAATATCGTCATGGTCGGTCAAACAGGGACAGGAAAGACATACTTGGCTCGAACACTGGCCAAAATCCTTCAGGTCCCCTTTTGTATCGCAGATGCAACGGTACTGACCGAGGCCGGATACGTAGGTGAAGACGTGGAAAGTATCCTAACCAGACTCCTCCAATCAGCGAACTACGAAGTGGAATCAGCAGAAAGAGGGATTGTCTATATTGACGAAATTGATAAAATAGCTAGAAAATCCGATAACCCCTCGATTACACGAGATGTAAGCGGAGAAGGCGTTCAACAGGCTTTGCTCAAGCTTTTAGAAGGTACTTCTGTCAATGTGCCACCTCAAGGCGGACGTAAGCATCCTGATCAAAAAATGATCACGGTCAATACTGAAAATATTCTATTCATCTGCGGTGGCGCATTTGATGGCATAGAAAGACATATTGCCAATAGACTCAACACTCGTCCTATTGGGTTTTCTACTCCTGAAGAGGATCAGTTTCAGTCCGTAGACAAGGAAAATCTACTACAATACGTAACAGCACAGGACCTCAAAAGCTATGGTCTGATTCCTGAGCTAATCGGTAGACTCCCCGTTTTAACACACCTGGACCCCTTAAACGATATCGCTCTGAAGCGTATCTTGAAAGAACCTAAAAATGCGCTAATCAAGCAGTACGAGAAGCTATTCGAAATGGAGAATGTGAAGTTGAAACTAGAAGAGAATGCGCTCAATTATATTGTGGAAAAAGCTGTTGAGTTCAAGCTAGGGGCAAGAGGTCTTCGATCGATCTTTGAAGCTATTATCACCGATGCTATGTTTGAAATCCCATCCAACAAAGACATCAAGGAAATGATCATCGATAAAGCTTACGCCCAAGAGAAATTCGATAAGTCGAAATTCAATAAGCTACGAGCTGCCTGATAATAGTCTTTTAATTTCCAACGCCACTTCCATTGAAGAAGATCCGCTACCGAGTAGATTTTCTACTCGATCATAGCTTTCTTTTATCTCTTGCCTTCGCTCATTATCCCTGAATAGAATATCTATTTCGTTTTTCAGGTTTTGTAGGTTGTATTCTCCCTGAATCAGTTCTTTCACTACTTCCTGTCCAGCAATAAGGTTGACAAGAGAGATAAATCTAATTTTTAAAAACAAGCGAGCTATCCAATATGTAGCGAAACTGGTCTTGTAACAAACTACCTGTGGCACCTTGAGCAAAGCTGCTTCAAGAGTGGCGGTTCCCGAAGTGACCACTGCTACATCTACCGAATGTAGTATCGAATAGGTCCGATCAAAAAAGATTGATACATTTTGCAATCCTTTTAGCTCTTCATAGAATTCTGGGTCCACATTGTCAACACCAGCAATGATCAGGTGATAATCCTTATAGAATTGAGCTAACGCTCGAATGATGGGAATGGAGGCTCTGACTTCTTGCTCCCGACTACCTGGTAAGAATCCAATGGTAGGTTTTTTAGAGGGAATTTTCTCCCCAGACCAGCTGGCAATGGACTCCACCAGTGGATTGCCAACGTAATGCACTGGATAGCCTAAGGAGTCATAGAAATCCACCTCAAAGGGAAAAATGGCGAACATTTTATCCACATAAGCCTTGATTTGTTTGATTCGACTCTTCTTCCAGGCCCATATCTTTGGAGAGATGTAATACACAACCTTTATACCGCTGAGTTTCGCAAACCTGGCCATTCGCAGATTGAACCCTGGAAAGTCTATAAGTATCACCACATCGGGCCTAAATGCGGTAATGTGCCTCTTACAATTTTGTAATTTGTTTCGGACCTTGTTGAGGTTTTTGATTACCTCCCAAAAACCCATGAATGACATATCGCGATAATGACTGACTAGTTCTGCGCCAGCCAATAACATAAGATCGCCACCATAAGCCTGGACTTGTGCTTCGGTATCTTGAACTTTGATCTGACGAACAAGGGATGCTCCATGCAAGTCGCCGGAGCGTTCACCCGCAATAATGAAATATCTCAAGGTTGTGAGTCTCCAAAGTACTCAACGAAGTTTCTGGGTGTCTCGTAGAGTTTCAGTGAGTGCAGTTCAGCCCTGGCAGCAATTTCTTTGATTCCTGGTGCTAATATCTTCCAGAACTCCACGATGATATTCTCGCAACTAGGAAGTTTATCCTTCATGAAGGGCACATCAAGGTTGAAATTTTTATGATCCACTTCCGCTATAATCCGTTCCCGGATGAGTGTGCTTAAAGCCTTCAAATCAATAATAAATCCCGTGTCCTCATCTGGCCACCCCCGCACGGTCACAATCAACTCAAAGTTGTGCCCATGCCAGTTTTCATTAGCACAAGGCCCAAAGACCTCCCTATTTCTCTCCTCGGTCCACTTGGGATTGTACAACTTATGTGCAGCGTTGAAATGCTCCTTTCTGCTTACGTAAATCATAGATACCTACCCTTCTTGGCCGCAAAGATAGCAACTATTACAACTGCAAATGAACAAGTAATTCAATCGGGTGTCAACAAATATTTAGTGGGCTGGTAGAGTTAACTTTGACACCAAAAATGATTGTTGTCACAGGTGCTGCAGGCTTTATTGGAAGCTGCCTCATTTCGAAATTAAACAGTGAAAACTTCAATGACATCGTAGCAGTAGATCACTTTGATAATAAGGATAAGTTGAAAAACCTGGAAGGCAAGAAAATCCTAAAAAAAGTATCACGCGAGCTGTTTTTTGATTGGCTGGACACGAACGCTGTCGAAGTCGAATTTGTCTTTCATCTAGGTGCGAGAACTGATACATCGGAGTTTGACACTAACCTCCTCCGTAACCTCAATACCCGCTACAGCCAGGAGGTATGGACGAAATGCGTCAACTACCAGATTCCACTCGTCTACGCCAGCTCGGCTGCAACTTATGGGTTGGGAGAACAAGGTTATGAGGATGACGAGGAAAAGATATCAATGCTTAAACCTCTCAATCCATATGGAGAATCCAAAAATAACTTTGACCTATGGGCTATTAACCAAAACAAGAAACCATTTTTTTGGGCAGGATTAAAATTTTTTAATGTCTATGGGCCTAACGAGTACCATAAAGGAAGAATGGCATCCGTAGTACTCCATGCCTTCCGGCAAATTCAGACTACTGGACAAATGAAGCTATTTCGGTCTCATCATCCTGACTTTGACGATGGAGAACAGCAACGAGATTTCATATACGTGAAGGACGTAATCGATGTCATGTATTGGTTGATGCATCATCGGAAAAACAGTGGAATTTATAATCTGGGTACAGGTAGAGCTCGCACTTTCCTATCACTAACCAAGGCCGTGTTTAATGCGTTGCAAACGCCAGAACAAATTATTTTCATTGATACGCCAGAAGACATCAGGGATAAATACCAGTATTACACGGAAGCCAAAATGCAAAAGCTGAAAAGTACCGGATTTATCGAGGCATTCACCAGCCTGGAAGAGGGTGTGGAGGATTATGTTAAAACCTATCTGCAGCCTACTAAATACTATTAATGAAGAAAGGCCATCATCACTGATGGCCTTTCTGAAACATTAAACAAAAATACTGCTCTTACGGGTTGAATATCCAGAGTTTATTGAATATGGTAATATCTCTTGGGGTATTATCGGGGTTTGTATTGATGGATTCTTGTGGGTAAAGTACACGCTGAATAAACTCGGAAGCTACTGGAACCACCTCGCCCTGCCTGACAGGTATAGCCAGCCAGGAGGGGAACTGATGATCATGACGCCTCACATCTACCCATGATTCACCATTCATGCACACCATAGCCTTATGTTTTTCAGTCATGATTTTTGCCAGTGTAATGGTAGCATCCGTCTCACTTCCAAACGCAGCGATGTAATCAGTAATGGATTGTTGATAGGATGCTACATCGCCTCCTTCAGTAGTTAAGGTCTCAATAGCAGCAGGAGTAACCAGGTCCATTTGAGCCTGAATGGCATCATTCAGTGCTGTAGCTGCTCGTGGGAGTTGACCTGCTCTAAAGGCAGCCTCAGCCTCGATAAACAAAAGCTCAAAATGTGTAGTGATCGGCTGTGTGGAGTTGCTTTTACCATAAAATCCTTTAGGCCCAATTGGCGAAAAACTTCTATTATCAGTACCATAACCATTTGGCTTGCCGACAAAACCTACAAATGCCTCATCTACATTCTCATCATTCCAATAAGCCCTCAGACGAGGATCATTGTCAGTTTGGAGGGCGTTTATAAATGCCTCTGATGCTACAATTTGGTTATTTTCAAAAAGATGAAAGTATCCGTTAAGAAATGTCCCCTCACCACTGTAGGGGTAACCAAAATCGGCTTCTCCTGATGTAAAACCATTTGTTTTGGCATTGTCGACAGCAGTCAAAGCGGCAGTTGCCGATCCGTTCGGATCCTTCAAACTGAAATGATTTCGGTACCTAGCCTCCAGTGCGTAGGCAGTAGCCAACCAACGTTGAGCACTGCCTCCAAATACAAAATCCGCGGTCGCTAATGCCTGATTAGGTGTTCTGCCAAGATTAGTAACGGCATCTGACAATAATCCGAATATTGCATTGTAAATCTGTTCTTGGGTATCAAATGCAGGATATGGATTGGTCACACCTTGAAGAGCTTCTGACCAAGGGAGACTGCCATAATAACTGGTCAACGAACCTAACCCTACTGCGGTGATCACCTGAGCAGCCCCAACGTGAGTCCATGCCTCAAGCTCAGTGCCATTCTCAATCACGTATCGCAAATCGAGAAAACCATCATACCATATATCCCATTCACTATCCGGATTTCGCAAGTCATATTGGTCATAGTTGATCCCCGTGGCATGATTACCAGCAAAAGTTTGGGTCCAAAGTCCTGCCCAAAGATCCCAATCATCACCGTTTGTAAATCTGCCATACTTATAAAGTATATTATTAGCTCCATGCGTGAATACCAGGTCAATATTAGCCTCCGCTGGTTTATTAGGATTGACATTTAGATCCTCCAAGGAGTTTTCACAACCAAACGGCAAAAGAACAGCAATTGCCAGCACGACTTGTGTTGATATATTTTTGATTATATTTTTCATTTTCAAAAAAATCTAAGTGATTAAAAACGAGCATTGAATCGCACGCCAAGACTTTTTGTGTTAGGCGCTCCGATTAAATCGATACCTTGCACATTACCTGCACCGAAAGCATTTGTTTCGGGATCTACACCGCTATAGTCGGTTTTTAACCAAAGGTTTCTCCCAATTACCGATACATCTACTCCTTTGAAAAACTTACCCAGAATTTGATTGGGTAAAGAGTAGGTCAAGCTCACTGTTCGTAGTCTCACCCACGACGCGTCCTCTATATGAGACTCATCAACGAAAGAGTTGAGGTTATGGTAGTAATCATTGTCTAGAGGTGCTGCAATGGTACTCTGCTCACCGGTACTTTCAATGATCCCGTCAAATACCCTCGTAGCGTTGGCATGAGGATTATCTGCAGCAATGAAGCGGTTTTCGGTGGTTTTGCTTAGCCCAGAGTATACCCAGAATGCCTCTGCATCATTGAGTACTTCTCCTCCTTGCCTAATCTCTAATGTGGCGTCGAGTTTGAATCCAGCAAAAGACACGGAATTGTTAATGTTCATGATCCAGTCAGGATTAGGATCCCCCAGCACTAAGTTTTCGTCCGCCAACTGAGGGTACCCATTGTCATCCAGAAGAAGGACGCCATTGTCATTTCTTTTGAATCCGGGACCGACGTAGCTACCATAAGGCAGACCAGGTCTGGCAACAATTGTTGACTCATTCCAATAACTAAATCCTACGACAATTTCCTCCAAGCCATCAGGAACGGAAAGCACTTCGTTTTCATTAGCATACAAATTGATAAAGCCGCTCCACTGAACTTTTGGAGTGACAGATCGGAGGATGTCATTGTAACTGATCACCGCCTCAAATCCTCTGTTACGGACTTCACCCGCATTTTGCGCTACAGCTGTATATCCAGTGGAAGAGGAAAGAGGTACCAATAGGATTTGATCATCCGTGTTTCTTTGATAAAAAGTAAGGTCTAATCCTATCAAATCATTGAATCCGCGTAATTCAATACCGGCCTCAACTGCCGTAGACAGCTCTGGTACTAACTCATCAAAGCCTTGCGTGGCTGATACAGAAAACCTTGGCGGCCCTCCGATGTTTACATTTGTCCCACCTGTAGGACTTTCGTTTAGGTCATTCGCAAATGGTGTAGCTGTCAGGTATACAGGGGCATCATTTCCAAGCTGGGCCCACGAGGCCTTCACCTTACCAAAACTTATTGGTCCAATATTGCCAGTGGTTTCGGTAAATACGTACCCAAGGTTAACAGATGGATAGAAGAAAGAGTTGTTTTCAGGAGGAAGCGTAGAAGACCAGTCATTTCTACCGGTAATGCTGAGAAAAAGCGCATTTTTGAAATCGAAAGCAATTTCTCCAAATGCTCCTACGATTCGCTTGCGTTCAGTCCTGTTAGTTGATTGTAGCCTGGAAAGATTAGAAATATCCCTAAATCCTTGAATGGAGAGGGCTTCACCAAAAACATAGAGACGGTCGTAGTTCTTTTGGTAAAAGTCATTTCCTACGAGGTAACTCATCTTAAGATCATCTGTCAAGGAGAAGTTTCCTGACAGTATCATATTAGAGGTAACATCTCGGCTTGTGGCTGTGATTTCATAAAAATCACCCTCTCTATTAGTCGAATTCGGCGATGTGATAGGTCTCAGCAGGTCTTTGCGATCTGTATATGTATCTATACCTACTCTGTAGCTTAGCTTGATCCAGGGTGCAAACTCATAACTCATATTGAAGTTAGAAATAACTCTGTCCACGTTACTCTCCTCTGCCTCTTCGTAGGCTATCCACCTGGGATCCGGGACAAAATTACTGAACCACGTTCTATTACCTTGGTCATCTATCCAAGGTCGGTCATCTGTAATATCCCACATATGGTGCCAGTAGCCCAGACCTTGCCCAAACCCAGTATCCGTACCTTGATGAGCAACTCTTTTGGTATTAATGTAGGAAGAAAACCCTCCTATAGTGAGCTTATCAGTGACATCATAACTACCCTTAATAGTGAAGTTATACTTCTCATACTGGCTGTTAGGGATAATACCTTCTTGATCTGTGTAGCCGAAGGAAGCATAAAAATTGCTGTTTTCACCACTTCCTGAAACTGAAAGATTAGCGGTATAGGTAGATCCGTCTTGCCAGAAGTTTTCGTAATTATCTCCAAAGAAGGGGATAGCCTGTCCGGAGACATTATCAAGTGTGCCATCACCATCAATATCCGTTATGGTACTCTCATCTACAGCAGGAGTACTTGGATCATCAGATGGAAAAACTGGGTTTGCGGCATATGCCGGTCCCCAACTCCAGTGAGTCACGTTGCTGTAGGCTCCATTTCTTCCACGAGCAAAGCTTTGCTGAAACTCAGGAAATTTATTGGCTCGCTCTACTGAGTATCCGGTACTGAAATTGACATTCAGGCCCCCTGCAGATCCTTTACCACTCTTCGTTGTGATAATGATGGCTCCGTTCACGGCTCTAAGGCCATAAAGAGCTGTTGCAGCTCCGCCTTTAAGTACCGTAACCGATTCGATATCAGCAGGATTGAGATCAGAAGCTCGATTCGTGCCTATAGTCTGGCCGTAGTCATCATCTCCTGCCCCGTTTACCACGCCATCAGCATCACTTGCATCAGTGGTATTATCTATGGGAATACCGTCAATTACAAAAAGGGGCTGATTGTTCCCAGAGATTGATGAGGCTCCTCTAATGATAATGTTTGCAGAGGCTCCAGGAGCGCCACTGGAGTTGGTGATTTGCACACCCGCTACGCGTCCATTTAGCGCATTGACCAAGTTAGCCTCTCCAGAATTGGTCAGTTGGTCTGTTTGAACCTCTTGAGCAGAATAACCAAGTTTATTCTTGTCTCTTTCGACACCAAAAGCTGTTACTACCAACTCTTGAAGTTCAGTGACATCAGCATCCATAGCTACGTCGAATGCAGATTGATTGCCAACTGTTACTTCTTTGGTCGCCAAGCCTATAAAGGAAAAAACGAGAACTGAATTGCTCTCGCTAATTGATAACCTGAACTTACCGTCCAGATCTGTGGTGGTACCATTAGCTGTACCCTTTTCGATCACGTTTACTCCAGGAACGGTAGCACCGTCTTCTGAGGAGGTCACGGTTCCGGTTACAATTCGTTGTGCCACACTAGTGACACACAACGAAAAAAATAACCACAAACTAAGTAGTAGTTTTCTTTTCATAAAAAAATGATTAGTGTTAATAGTGAGTTAAAAGTATGAACAATCGAGAGGTACCAGAATAAGCTCAGCTGTTTTTCGAATCTCTAGGCATTAAATCCGAATTATCTGCAAGTTTTTACCTGAAAATTGAAATAATCATCTATATATTTAGAATCTATTAAAAAAACCGCACCCTTTTTAGGAAAATTATCGAGAAGAATTTTCGCTTTAACAACTTTTTTCTCAGAAAGGAGATGTACCTATTCGATTGTAAGCATTTCCGGCTTACGTTTTACTAGAAAAAATGTTTGGTTTTTTACTCTACTATCAAAAACTCGATTCGCCGATTTTTTCTCCTACCCGCTTCCGAATCATTTGCACTTATAGGTTGACTTGCACCATACCCTTTGTAGCGCAGTTTTTTGTCATCAACACCAGCACCCATTAAGTAGTCATATACTGCTTTTGCTCTATTGAAAGACAGGGTATTATTATAAGTGGCCGATCCTCTATCATCAGTATGCCCAGAGACCTCAACAATTAAGTCATTTTCTTGCAGAAACTCCTTAACAATCTCCAGCTCTGAAAATGAACGAGAGCTAAGATGGTAGGAGTCAAACTCAAAATAAATGTTCTCAAGAACTACCTTTTCCCCTGTTCGAACAGGAGTCAGCAAGATATTAACAGTATCTGGAGATAGCGCTGAACTTTCTCCTACCGAAAAATGAAAGTCTTCAAACAAATAGCCATCCTTCTTGACATATGCCCCATAGTCCAAGCCCTGGGTCAAAGCGAAAAAATAAACGCCCGAAATGGGATCAGATTCAGTGGCATATTTCACCTGATTGGAGTTGAGATCATATAGTTGCAGACTTGCTTCCAGTGGTCGGTTGGTGATTTTATCTCTGATACGACCTGTGACGTAGGCAGTTTTGCGATGGACCAGGGTGTCGGTAGGTAAGGTGAATTGATACAACTCACTTTTATCAATTCCTCTGCCGCTGTTCTCCTCCAAGGCAAAGTATCCGGTGGTCCCATCTGCTGTTATAAAAAGCGATATTTGATCATTATTGTCATTGATGACATTACCTAGATTATTAGGTTTAGACCAGGTAGAATCACTTAGTTCCGAGAGAAAAAGATCATATCCGCCGAAACCAGGGTGTCCATTGGATGAAAGAAACAGAGTCTCTCCATTCACATGGATAAATGGTGTGGTTTCATCTTTAGGAGTATTTACATTCTTTCCCAGGTTTATCGGACGTTGCCATACTTTCCCGTTGAAATAAGTCACCCAAATATCCCTCTCCCCTGCACCTCCTGGTCGATTGGAAGAAAAATACAGTGTCTTGCCATCCGCAGATAAGCTTGGTTGAGATTCCCAAAAAATTGAATTTACGGTTGATCCCATATTTTGAGGTTTGGACCATACCATACCACTTTTGGTGCTGATAAAAAGATCGCAACTTCCAAAACTACGACGCCCTTCGCACGAGGTAAAAATAAGCGTCCTTCCATCAGCAGAAATAGTACATGCACCTTCATTATAAGGTGTGTTGATCTCTTCCGAAATGGATTCCGAGGGCTGCCACTCCCCTTTTCGACGCTGAGCGATTACTATATCTTCATCATCGTATGGCCCAATGCCCTTGCGCCTAGTATAGATCAAAGTCTGATTGTCAATGGTCAGAACAGGAAAATACTGTAGTCGAAATTGATTGATATTTCTGGGTAACAGACTCATCTCCAGAGGCACCTCGGGTTCACCAGCCATCAACGAAAAATCAATACTTGATCTTAGTAGCTCGTTTTCGTATGCAGTAAAAGGAACCGATCGGGCTTCCAGCCTTTTTATTACCTCATCAGCCTTCGAATAGTCCCCATTGCTAAAAAACAAATGAGCCAATTCGAAAAGTGTTTTGTTGTCAACCCTTTCTGGCGGTGCCATCTCGAAATATCTAACGAAGTAGGCATCGGCCGAATCCAACAATCTAAGGAACCTGAAAATTCCTGCTAATTTCAGGGAAGCCTCATAAAAATCACCGTCAATTTTCAATGATTTCTGAAGTGATAAAATCGCTCCATCAAACTCTCTTTGTTTCAAAAGATCATTTGATTTCTCATAGAGCTTAATGGCTTTTTTACTTCGCGAGCTGAGATTGGCGGTTTGAGATAAAGAAGAATACGAAAAAAGTAGAATGGCTATAAGGGTGAGACTTCGGACCATCAAGGGATATCCATGTATTTGTGTGTCTGTAAAGATACCCTCCATTTGGGATTATCCTTAACATACTGGATGAGGTCTGGTAGTAGTTGTTTTTCTTTCGACCATTCTGGCTGCAAAAACCATTGGCAATTTGCTGACACCCGAGATGCGTGATCCTCTGCCCAGGAGTAGTCTGATTTGTGGTATAGGACAATCTTAAGTTCGCTACTTAGCTTATAAAACTCCGGTAGAGGTTTTTTGAATTTTTTAGGTGAAAAGCATATCCAATCCCATGAGCCTGTCAACGGGTAAGCACCGGAAGTTTCTAAATGTGTTCTTAATCCAATGGACTGGAGCGCATTTGTCAATAGCTCCAAATCATACATCAATGGCTCGCCTCCAGTTATCACAACCACCTCTGCTCCCGAATCTCTAGCTCCATCGACGATCTCCTTCACAGATTGCCCTAGATGTTTGCTAGCATCCCATGACTCCTTTACATCACACCAATGACAACCCACGTCACAGCCTGCTGTGCGAACAAAATATGCCGCACGACCTGTATGAAACCCCTCCCCCTGCACAGTCAGGAAGGATTCCATTATCGGAATATTTTCGGTTTTAATGACTTTGGATATCATCCTATTCAAAGACTGGCTCGCTTGCTAACCTTCTCCTTGTTCTGAGGTCTCGTAAGCTCTGAGGGTATTCATGAGAAGAGATGCAATAGTCATTGGACCCACCCCACCTGGTACGGGAGTGATAAAGGATGTTTTCGGCGCTACATGGTCATAATCTACATCACCTCTCAAGCGAAAGCCGCTTTTCCGTGTTTTATCTTCAACGCGTGTGGTTCCTACATCGATGACAATAGCACCTTCTTTTACCATCTCCTCTGTAATTAAACCGGGTTTGCCCACGGCCACAACCAATATGTCTGCATTGCGCGTATGCGCAGCTAGGTCTTTGGTATATTTATGGCACACGGTCACCGTAGCCATACCTTGCTGAAGTAGCATCAAGCTCAGCGGTGCTCCTGCTATTCTGCTGGCTCCAACTACTACGCAGTTTTGTCCTTGAGTGACAATATCATATCTTTTGAGGAGCTCCATAATACCAAAAGGAGTGGCGGGCAACAACAATGGATGTTGTGTAACGATAGACCCGAAATTCTGATTTGTAAATCCGTCAACATCTTTTTCAGGAGCAATACATTCAGTAACCTTCTCCACGGAAATATGCTCAGGTAGTGGTAACTGCACGATGAACCCATCAATGTCTTCATCCTCATTTAAGGATTCGATATGCTTGATCAGCTTGGCCTCAGAAATGGTCCCCGCAAACTGCATCAGGGTGTAGTCAAATCCCACTGCTTTGCATGCATTGATCTTACCGCCAACGTATGTATGACTGGCGCCATCATCACCTACTATGATAATAGCCAAATGCGGAGCACGCTTCCCGCTCTCTCTATAGTCTTTTACCTTTGAGGCTATCTCCGATTTGATGGCTGCTGCCACCTGCTTACCGTCCAATTTTTCTGGCATAGTCGTAGTAGGTCTAGTTAATCCAATTTAAGTACGGCCATAAAAGCCTCTTGGGGTATTTCAACGCTGCCTACCTGACGCATACGCTTTTTCCCCTTTTTCTGCTTTTCGAGTAGTTTTCTTTTTCTCGAAATATCCCCTCCATAGCACTTGGCCAATACATTTTTCCTGAGTGCCTTCACCGTCTCTCTGGCGATAATCTTAGTCCCAATAGATGCTTGGATGGCTATCTCAAACATCTGCCTGGGCAACAGTTCTCGAAGTTTTTCACAAAGTCGTTTACCCCAATCGTATGCTTTATCCCTATGCACAATCGCCGAAAGAGCGTCTACCTTCTCGCCATTTAGCATAATATCAAGCTTGACCATGTAGGATTTCCTGTACCCGATCAACTCGTAGTCCAAAGAGGCATATCCTCTTGATATGGTTTTGAGTTTATCGAAAAAGTCAAAAACAATCTCTGACAATGGAAGCTCAAAGGTAAGTTCTACTCTATCTGATGTCAGGTACACCTGATTTTTGATTTCACCTCTTTTGTCCATACAAAGCGCAATTACTGGCCCGATGAATTCCGCTTTGGTGATAATCTGAGCCCTGATAAAAGGCTCCTCCACATGCGAGATAGTATTAGGTTCCGGCATTTCAGAAGGAGCACTGACCTCAAGTACATCACCATCTGTCCTGATCGCATTGAATTTCACGGACGGTACCGTTGTAATTACCGTCATATTAAACTCGCGTTCTAGCCGTTCTTGAACGATCTCCATGTGCAACATCCCCAAGAATCCACACCTAAACCCGAATCCGAGCGCTGCTGATGTCTCAGGTTCCCAAACCAGAGAGGCATCGTTAAGTTGCAACTTTTCGATAGAAGCACGCAATTCTTCAAAATCACTGGTTTCTACGGGGTAGATACCTGCAAAAACCATTGGCTTGACATCCTCAAAACCTTTGATAGTTTTTGTAGTAGGTCTGTGAACGTGGGTGATGGTATCTCCCACCTTTACTTCTTTAGCCACTTTGATACCGGAGATGAGATAACCTACATTTCCAGCATCAATCTGATCTCGAGGTTCATGATTGAGTCGGAGTACTCCGATCTCATCAGCATCATAGGTTTTTCCGGTATTCACAAATTTGACCTGATCGCCCTTACGGATTTTGCCATTAAAAACCCTGAAATAAACCTCAATCCCCCTATATGAATTAAAAACAGAATCGAAGATCATAGCCTGCAAGGCTTCCTGCTCTTCTCCCTGAGGTGAAGGTATTCTTTGAACTATAGCCTCTAGTATATTGTCAATCCCTATTCCCTCCTTGGCACTTGCATGTATGATATCTTCCTTTTCACAACCAATCAAATCTATGATCTGGTCAGACACCTCGTCTGGCATGGCACCGGGCAAGTCAATCTTATTAAGTACGGGAACGACCTCCAAG
>JAHCMJ010000006.1 GCA_019192485.1 Cyclobacteriaceae bacterium HetDA_MAG_MS6
TGAGGTCACAGATATTTGCCAAGTCTCTACCTATGCCTCTGGTAATAGGAAACCTGAAAAGGCTTGAGTTACTAAGGTCACAACCTGAGCACAAAGAAAAACTGTGGACGATTGTCAATGCTATTCAAAACGGATTGAAGGAGAAAGGCTTCAATATTGGGACTACTCAATCACCAGTGACTCCGGTGCTCCTTAAGGGTGGAACTTACGAAGCTGCCAATCTGGTGCGTGACCTTCGATTCAATTTTAACATCTTCTGCTCCATAGTCATCTATCCGGTAGTACCCAAAGATGTGATCATGTTGAGGATCATACCTACTGCCTCACATTCGTTGTCAGATGTGTCTCAAACCATTGATGCTTTCGAGACAATCAAGGTGAAATTGGATGATGGTGTCTACGAGAAAGAGGGTGAAGAAGCGGCTATTTTAGCCAAATCAAGTATTTAATGCCGCTTTTTACTTTTTGTTATCACAATTTATTTAAATTGCCAGTTCTTATAATTATCAGTAACCTTAAAGCATTTTTAATATGAAAAGATTCGAACAACTAAAGGATTTGGTTATGTCACTTGAAGGAGATTTTGAGAAATTCTACGACAAGGAAAATCAGGCAGCAGGTACAAGAGTGAGAAAAGGAATGCAAGATCTCAAAAACATAGCCCAAGAAATCCGAATTGAAGTTCAGGATATCAAAAACAAAGGTTAATTCCAGACTAAGAATAACTTATTAAAAGGAGGGTGTCCATTAGGTCACCCTTTTTTTATGACTGCTAGTTCAGATTTCAGTTGAGTCATGAGTCCATCTGTGCCTTTAGTCAAAGGTAACCGTACGTCACCCCTGCATAACTTGACTACCTCCATAGCCGCTTTTATTGAGGTAGGATTCCCTTCGGTTGCAAGGAGCTTAAATATCGGGGTTAGTTGCTGATGTATTTCTGAGGCGGTATGGAAGTCATTTTCCTGCGCAGACTTTACCATTTGACAAAATAGTTCGGGAATACAGTTTGCCGCCACAGAAATGATGCCATCGCCTCCCAGAGATAGAATAGGTAGGGTCTGAGCGTCATCACCGGAAATAAGTAAAAAATCCTGATCTTTTCCAGCTGCGATTTCACTGCATTGCATCATATCACCTGATGATTCCTTGGTGCCGATAATATTGTCGTGCCTGCTAAGCTCTAAAGTGGTCTCTGTAGATAGATTAGAAGCCGTTCTATGTGGTATATTATATAGTATAACAGGGACCTTCGATATGTCTGCAAGTGCCTGGTAATGTAAAATAATTCCCGCCTGGGACGGCTTGTTATAGAACGGACTGGCTGAAAGTATAGCATCAAATTGATACGACTCTATTTTACTATACTTTTCCAATAATTCGCTGGTATTGTTACCTGCTAAACCCAAAACCAGTGGTATATCACCTTTTCGGTCCTGGACAAAGGTCAATATATCCAGCTTCTCTTGCCAGGTAAGTGTGGGAGATTCGGCAGTTGTACCGTGAACTACCAGGTAGTCTACACCTCCATCGACCACATGATTCAGTATCTTTTCGATACCGGGATAGTCTATCGTGTTTTCTTTGGTAAATGGCGTAACTAACGCTACCCCCGTTCCTTTAAATCTTTTCGACATTTTTATTGTTTGATCATCTTGAGGTATTTCAATACCTCGTTCAAGCTTTGACGTTCATCTTGAGTTTTTACCTGCAAATCCAGGAAATTGTTGTCACTGACACGATACCCAATGCGACAGTGGGTTTTGCAAGAGATCATCACATAGTTGATAAAAACATTATTGGTAGTGTCTGTTGATACTAAAAAGTCTAAGTCCCGTTCAAGAAAGGTAGAGAGGTCAGCGGATTTACTTTCCCCCAGCATGCTGATATCAGACTTACCGAAGACCGGATGCCTCGACTCAAGTTGTTTGCTTTTTTTAGAACGGTATGCCATCGTAAAAACTTGCTTACCATCAGCCATCAGCATACCAATGATATCGTCCAGCTCATCATTTAAGTCCTCTACCCGTACTAGAAATCCAATCTTTGAAGCTTCATAATAGCTTAAATGCTCAGGAATAGTACGTTTCTTATACCTTCTGGACGCTATTAGGCCTAATGTGGATTTCTTAAGCATGACGCGAATTTATCATATTTATGAAATCAGACTCAGAAATGATGCTAACACCGAGTTGAGTAGCTTTTTCTAATTTACTTGGACCCATCTTATCTCCGGCAAGTACGTAATTGGTGTTGCCCGAGATGCTGCTAGCTACCTTGCCTCCGTAAGACTTGATCTTTGCTTTGACTTCGTCCCGATCAAACTGGCTGAATACTCCCGATACAACGAACGTCAAGCCGGCAAGAAGGTCACCTTCAGGTGCCGTTTCGGCTGATGATAATCGCTCAAGACTAAGTCCGGCAGTTGACAAGCGAGTGACAAGTTGCCTGTTTTTCTCTTCATCAAAGAACTTAATGATGCTTTGCGCAATACGTTCACCAATCTCATCAGCATCTACCAATTCATCGTAAGATGCATCCATAATGGCATTCATTGACCCAAAGTGATCTACAAGGCGCTCTGCTACAGTTTTACCTACGTATCTGATCCCCAATCCAAATAGCAAGCTGGAAAAAGGCATCTTCTTAGATTCTTCAATGGAGTTCAATATGTTGGAGGCCGTTTTCTCCTTTATAGATCTTTTTTTTGTTTCTCCTGTGATTGGATCCTGTTCTTCTAGTACCAGACCATTTAGCTCTTCGAAAGTCAGTCGATACAAATCTGAAATGTCCGAGATGATACCTTTGGCCAGCAATCCTCGAATAGTTCTCGGTCCTAGTGTCTCAATATTCATGGCATTTCTGGATATAAAATGCTCGATACGACCAGAGACTTGAGGAGGGCAATTAGCTTCATTTGGGCAATAATGCACAGCTTCTCCCTCTACTCTGATAAGCACTGTATCACACTCCGGACATCTTTCTATATACTGAATAGGCTTGGCATTAGATTGCCTTCTGGAACGTTCCACGCCGGTTATCTTAGGAATAATTTCGCCCCCTTTTTCTACATGCACAATATCATGTTGATGGAGATCAAGTCGTTGAATCTCATTGGCATTATGCAAGGAAGCTCTTTTGACGGTAGTACCAGCCAGCTGTACTGGATCCAGCTCTGCGACAGGAGTTACAGCTCCGGTACGCCCCACTTGATAAGTGACACCGGTTAACCTGGTGGTCGCGCTCTCTGTTTTATATTTATAGGCAATGGCCCATCTGGGGCTTTTTGCCGTATATCCGAGTTTTTCCTGTTGTTCGAGGCTGTTAATTTTGACCACGATACCATCCGTGTCTAGCGGAAGGTCTAGTCTCTTAAATTCCCATTCCTGAATATAACTCAGAACCTCATTGATAGACTTGCACTTTCGATAGGTCATGGAAACATTAAATCCATATTTCTCAAGCGTTTTGATGGACTGCTCATGTGTGGAGATGTCTGATGACTCTGATATCATAGAGTATAGAAAACAGTCTAGCTTGCGAGCAGCAACAATAGAAGAATCTTGCATTTTCATAGAACCCGAGGCAGTATTTCGAGGATTTGCCAGAGGGCTCTCACCTTTTGCTACTTTCTGCTCATTCAATGCTCGGAAGACTTCCAGCGGCATGAAAACTTCACCTCTTACTTCAAACTCACTTGGAGGATTGCTTTCATTTATTTTTAATGGGAGGGTACGAATTGTTCTGGCATTGGCAGTGATATCATCTCCTTTTGTACCGTCACCTCTTGTGACGGCGCGTTTAAGAATGCCGTTTTCATAAAGAAAACTCATTGCCAGACCGTCGAATTTTAACTCGCAAAAGTACTCATAGGATTCTTCGCCAAGTGCTTTTTTTATGCGTCCATCAAAGTCTTCTAACTCTTCGGTAGAGTAGGTATTACTGAGTGACAGCATTCTGTACTTATGTCGTACCGTTTCAAATTCCTTGGAGATGGTACCTCCTACACGAAAAGTAGGGGAGTCTTCCCTTTTGAAATCTGGAAATTGCAGCTCCAACTCTTCCAGACGTTTTAGTTTCTGATCAAATTCAAAATCGGAAATCTTGGTGCGACTCTCCTGATAATAAAGGTAATTATGGTAGTTTAGTTCTTCTGTTAACTGGTTGATCTCTTCGCCTGCTTCGAAACGATCCATGTGGCCTTTTTATATTTTCGGTTTTACTAAGTTTGCAATTTATTTTATTACCCTGGGAGAGTGAGTGAAGTAGATAAGAAATTTTCGGTATTCTGTCATGCCGAAAAACTTTTTTGTGAAAATGGGATCAAAATGACAAGGGTCCAGGACATTGCCACTGCATCGCAAACTAGCAAAAAGACTATATATCAGATTTTTAGGAGCAAAGATCGCCTGGTAGAAGAGTTGTATTTGCTGAAGATGCAAAAAATAGGCTCTACAGCTGAAAAAATCATAAATGGTAAGGGTTCTTTCGACTTGCTTCTCGCCAACTATGTTGTACTAATCAATGAGGAGTTTAAATACTTCTCTTTCAAGCTAGTTCAAGAGCTGCGACTCGATTATCCATTAGTAGCTGATACGGCAAATAACCATTTGAAGGAGGCCATCTTTAATCGGTTTCAGCGACTATTGGAGATTGGGAGGAAAGAAGGACGGATGCGGCCTGATATTTCTATTGAGGCTATTATGATGTCCTATAGAGGAGCTCTGGAAGACTTTCTCCTAGGTCGCTACCTACGATCGTTGCCAGAAGACTTTTTGTTGAAAAGGAGCCTGCTATCGATGCTTGTTGAGGGCTTGATCACCATGTTTAGAGGTATACTTACAGATGAGGCAGAAAAATCTTTTAACAAAAGGATTAGCGCTATTGATAGCCTTAAACCCTATCTTTCTGAAGTCCGGTCATGATAACTGAATCCTTATATCACCAAGTGATAGCGGATACTCCTGCACTCAAGGTAGTGGCCGCGGTTGCACAGCAGATGGAGACTCCGACTTATGTTGTGGGAGGGTTTGTGAGAGACTTGATCTTAGGGAGAAAGTTGAAGGATATAGACATAGTTTGTGTGGGGAGTGGTATTCAACTGGCTAAGACTATTGGAGAATCCATCGGCGCAAAGCCTGTGGTACACAAGAATTTCGGTACTGCGGCACTGAAAATTGAGGGTGAGGAAGTGGAGTTCGTAGGGGCCAGAAAAGAGTCTTATAGGTCAAACTCCCGAAAGCCAATCGTAGAAGATGGCAACTTGGCTGACGATCAAAATAGACGAGATTTTACGATCAATGCATTAGCCATCAGTCTCAATAAGGATGATTTTGGACAGCTTTTGGATCCTTTTGGAGGTATGCAATCTCTTGAGGATAAGCTTATCCAAACACCGCTGGCGCCCGATGAGACCTTTTCCGATGACCCTTTACGGATCATGAGAGCCATTCGCTTTGCTTCGCAATTGTCCTTTGACATAGAAGCTGATACCTTCAATGCTATCAAGGAAATGAAAGGCCGTTTGGAAATTGTGTCTCAAGAGCGAATTACTGACGAATTGAATAAGATAATACTCTCGCCTAAGCCATCCTATGGATTTAAACTACTGTTTCATTCCGGGGTTTTAGCTCACGTTTTCCCTGAGATGGTCAAACTCCAGGGTGTAAAAGTGATAGATGGGAAGGCCCACAAAGACAATTTCTATCATACACTACAAGTACTTGACAATGTTAGCGAAGTCACAAATGATCTTTGGCTACGCTGGGCTGCTATTTTACATGATATAGCTAAGCCGGCAACACAGCGGTTTCATAAAAAGGCTGGATGGACCTTTCATGGTCATGAAGATTTAGGTGCCAGGTGGGTGCCGCGCATTTTCAAGCAGTTGAAGCTACCTCTGAATGATAAAATGAAATACGTACAAAAACTTGTAAGGCTTCATTTAAGACCCATTGCATTGGTCAGCGAAAAAGTGACGGAATCTGCAGTAAGGAGGTTGCTTTTTGAGGCTGGAGATGATATTGAGGACCTCATGAAATTGTGCAAGGCAGATATCACTTCGAAGGATCACAACCGCGTCAGAAGGTACTTGTCCAACTTTAAGAAAGTTGAGGAAAAGATGATAGAGGTGGAGGAGAAAGACCACTTACGCAATTTCAAACTACCGGTAACTGGAGAGCTTATTATGGAAACCTTTGAAATCAAACCCTCCAGAGTGGTGGGAGATATCAAAAACGAAATCAAGGAGGCTATTTTGGAAGGTACCATCGAAAACGATTATGATCAAGCTTTTCAGCTTATGCTAGATCTCGGTCAAAAGAGAGGGCTGTCTCGAAGTGGAAACTAATTTCTATTTTTGCGCGAATTAATATGATGATTAAAGTAAGCTTTTTAAGATGAGAAGATTAGTCGTAGTGTTAGCACTTGCCATGTTAGCCTTCAATGCAAAGAGTCAGGAGTCTGCATCCTCTGCAGATAGTATTCCGACTGACATACAAAAACAAGGTCTGATTTACAGCCTAGCCAAGCGATACAATGACCCTGACGTGGCAAAAATGGCGCTTTACAATGTAATTGCCTTTAATCCTCAAAATCTTGCTATTCGTGATTCTCTGGCATTATTGTATTTTGAAGATAGAAAATACGCGTCGGCTGCCATTGTTTCGCAGGATATTCTTGCTGTCAATGGCAATGATCCCTTAGCTACTGAAATAGCTGCCCTCAGCTTTGAAAATCTCGGTCTCAAAGCCAAAGCCATTACTTACTACGAGAAGCTTTATTTACAAAACAATGATATTGGAACGTTGTATAAAACAGCTTTTCTGCAGTATGAAGTAAAGCGATACAATGAAGCGAATACTTCTATCGACATTGTCATAGAAAGTCAGGAGGCGGATGAGATCAAATTCTATTTCCCCAAAAGCCAAACCGAGAACCAAGAGGTGACACTAAGGGTTGCTTCGTATCGAGTGAAAGCATTGATTGCTAAGGAGCAAGGGAATACTGATCAAGCTAAGGAGTATTTCAACAAGGCATTGGAGATCATACCTGATTTTCAGGTGGTGATTGATGAAATGAAGACCTTAGAATAAGCTAATCTCCTTCAGATTTCTTTTTGAGCTGTGTCAGCCAATTGATCAGATTAGAATGTAGCCTTCGATGCCCAATAATAATGGTCATTAGGCCCTGTATCGATTCTTCTGCCGATACGATGGTTTGATCTTCATCGGTTTTTTCTAATGACCAAACATGAATGGCTTTGACCATCAAGGCCTTACCGGTCCATGACAGTAGCGTAGGCTTAGTTTTCGAAGCAAAGGTTGATCTTATCTTTGTCCCACCAAGGTGCCAAGTAAATGTGCCATCCTGATGTTGTTCGGTTGAGGCGATGTCACCATTCCATTCCGGCCACTTGGACACATCCACCAGAATATCCCAAACCTTTTCAATAGGGGCATTGATGATAATTGACTGGCGGTCTCTTACGCTAGCGTTTTCATTGATTTTTCCTTCTTGGGCAAGGTCGATCAGACGATTCATAGGTTGTTGTGATCTAAAGTAAACATAGCATTATTTTTCATATTCTTTAGTTAATCAGCATTTGAAAATCCCTTGCTGATCTTTGATACATACTTCTTGTTCAGCACAATTGAGATCAATCCACCGACAATGTAAGTGATGGACAGCGCCATGAAAATTCCTGGGATTCCATACCACTTCGACCCGAAGTAAAGAACAGGTATTCCAAAGATCAGCATTTGAAAAATGATAATAACAGATGCTTCAATCGGTTTGTTGAGGGTGTTAAGGTTGCTATTGACGTTTTGAACAATACCCTGTAAACCAAAGGCTATTGGGATAATTTGTAGATAGAGTACTGTGTGTTCAATGACCGCTGAATCCTCGGTAAAAACAGCAGCTAGGGGTCTGGCAACGAAAAATAAGATTGTGGCCATGAGTAGTCCCCAAATGATGGAAAATTGATTTGCATATTTGAGAGCAGATGTGATGCGGTCAAACTTCCCAGCGCCAAAGTTCTGACCAGTAAAAGGACCTATGGAAAATGATAGGGCGAAAAGCAGACTCATGGCAAGAAACTCTATCCTTGATCCAACACCAAATGCCGCCACCGCCTCATCTCCATGCATGGCTAGTAAGGCGGTGACTACTCCAGTAGCCAGGGGGATAACCATTTTAGAAAAACCTGAAGGAAGACCAATGAACAAGATGGCCTTCCAACAGCTTGAAATGACTCTCCATGTCGGAATTTTTGTGACCAGCAGTTTTTCACGGACAACTAGTACCCAAATAGAAAGTATCATTGTCATCCCTCTTGAGATGGCCGTCGCAAGGGCTGCTCCCTTTAGGCCCATTGCTGGAAATGGTTCATAACCAAAAATGAGTAGGGGATCAAGAACTGCGTTGATGATGACGGCAAATATCATGATAAGACTTGGTGTTTTTGCATCACCTGTAGCTCTGATGGCACTATTACCAATAAATGGTGTAATCACAAAAAACAAAGCGAAGTACCATATAGTCATGTACTCAGATACGTATGGCAAGATGTCCGTACCTGCACCTAACAGCTCAAATGTTGGCTTGACAGTGAATAAACCTATAACAATAAAGAAACCGGAAATAACCAAGGAGAGTACAAGGCTATCGGTAGTCTCGCGTGCTGCTTTTTCCCGATCATTTTTCCCAATGGATTTAGATATCAAGGCCGTAGCTCCAATACCCAGACCTTGCATGAGACTAAATATCACCATAATTACCGGGAAGGTGAAGCTCAATGCGGCCAATTGCGTTTTCCCCAGTTTGCCAACGAAATAGGTATCCACAAGATTGAAGGCTACCATACTAATCATGCCCAACATCATAGGGATTGTGAGTGATGTGAGCGTTTTAGGGATCGATCCCTGAGTCAAGTCGTTTTTACTCAAAATGCTTCGTTGATGTTTAGATAAAAGCCTTGTGAATTCCGGCCTATGGCATAATCTATTCGTATTCTTATCTTTTCCTTTTTGTTAAGTTCAAAACGTAATCCAGCTCCCGCACTTGGTAGAATGCGCTGGTAATCCAGCAACTCTGATGTAACAGATCCAGCTCCTGCAAATGCTGCTAATAGAAACCGCCTATGGACATAGGCTCTGAATTCTCCCTGAAGCACTGAAAAGTGCTTGTCCCTATATGCCCCTTGGAAATACCCTCGTAAATACCTATGCCCGCCTAACCGTGCAAGATTATAAAACGGCACTCTACCGGCAGTGGATTGATGATAAAGCTGAAAGGCAAGTTCTGTCTTCGTGGTCGGAGAATAAAACTTGCGAAGGTCAACTTGATAGTCCGTAAAGTTGTAATCTCCTGTCAAGTAACCCCCGTAGTGTACCCAGCTTGCTTCCAGATAGTGGCCTTTACTGGCACAGAACACATTGTTGCGGCGATCAAGTATAAGTCCAAGACCTGCGCCAGCGACTATACCTTTTTGAAAACCGGTAACATTTTCCGTCAAAATGCCTCGTTCGGAATCGGCCGTAAGTGAAAAATAGTTTTCATATCTGAATCTTGCTCCAATATAGAAATCCTTATCTACCTTCTGCATGGCATCCATGAAGAAACGGAAGTATTTGGCTGTGTACGAATCAAACCTATCAAGATCGATCTGTGAACCTTGTCCGTAATATTGAAAAGGGTATATGAAGTAGCTGGTCTCTCCGAATAACCAGATATCGTCATTTTTGAAATATAGTGTGAAAGGAAACTGACTAATGATCTGATCCTGTAGGGTATATATAAAAACACCTCTGAAATTTGATGGTTTTTCCTGCAATGAGTCCATTCTGAAGTAATACATAGCAGCACCACCAAAACCTACGCTGGTCTCTGGAGATGAAAACATGACCGGCAGGAATATAAACCCTTTGTCTTTATCTTTCTGTCCGATGAGTGGCATGGAAAGAATAAGAATGAGGACCAGAAGGAAAGGCTTCAGATATTTCACTGGTATGAGATCAAGAACTTCGAATATAGGGATATCTGGCATGTGAAGGAGAAAACATATTTTGAAATTGAACTATCAGCAAGTGATCTGGGTTAAAATGGAGATTTTAGATTTGTGCAAATGGAAAAAGCAACGTTTGGTTCAGGATGCTTCTGGTGTACAGAAGCCATCTTTCAGAGATTGGAAGGTGTACAATCTGTAGTTTCAGGATATTCGGGAGGAAAAAGGGATAATCCCACCTACGAGCAAATTTGTAGCGGAGCTACCGGACATGCTGAAGTAGTACAAATTACTTTTGATCCATCCAGCGTTACTTACGCTGAACTTTTGGAGGTTTTTTGGAAAACTCATGATCCAACCACATTGAACCGTCAGGGAAATGATGTGGGAACACAATATCGGTCTGTGATATTTTATCATTCCGACTGGCAGCAGGAACAAGCGCTTGCCTACAAAGGGAAGTTGGATCAATCTGGGGCTTGGGGAAATCCCATTGTGACTGAGATAGCCCCATTTGAGAAGTTTTATCCGGCAGAAAACTACCACCAGGATTACTACAATCAGAACGGATCGCAACCCTATTGCTCTTTTGTGGTAGCACCGAAAGTTGAAAAATTCAAATCAGTATTTGGCCATAAGCTGAAAAAGTCTCCCCTTACTCCGTAAAAGCTATTTCTTGGGATCCTTGGATGTGTGGTTCCCAGATTTCATCTACTAAAATAGTATCAGTCGGTTTTTTAGCCTTGTCTAATACTGGTGCATATCCGAAGTGTTTCCACATGTGATCTTCCAGTACAATATCAAAATCAATTGTTGTACCTACCTGACCACTATTGGAAGGAAAAACCATTTCCAGGTTTTCAACGTACTTCTGTCCATCATATTGGTAGGTTCCACTTCCGGCAGCATAGATTTGATCGCCCTCTTTGTCATATTTGATCCAGACAAAGTTTGTGGGTGTTATCAACTTGATATATCCGATGAACTCTGGGTATTTCTCATAGGAATCTTCTTTATCATCTCTGTACTTACTTAAGTTCCAGCAATTGACCAATTTTTTGTTGCTGGCCCCAACCTGATCTACAGGAAGCCATACCTCTTCAATTTTTGAAGATCCCACTACCTTAATCTGCCCCTCCTCATTAATCTCCATCTTTTTAGCATAACCCGTATGATACCATTTTCCCTTTTTCATTTTCACCATAAAAGGAATAGCCTGTCCAAGCTCACTTGATCCTGGTGGAAAGAAAAACTCTATATTCTCAATATACTTGCCTTCTTCTATCTTGTACGTGCCTCCTCCCATACCTAGGAGTTTATCTTGTTTCTGGCTGTACTTAATCCAAGTGAAGTGGCTATTGGTAATGTGCTTTTGATATAAGATATCCTCACTATACTTTTTCCAACCTTGCTCATTATTCTGATGATCTACATATGATATCAGCTGCCATGACCCCACTACACTGGGCTGTTCTTTACTTTTCGATTGATATACGGGCCAATGGGTAGATGTCAAAACCACTATGGACAATAGTGCTGGTAGAATTGCTAAACTTTTCATTTTTTGGGGGGATTAATGCTATAATAATTTAGAATATTATACGGTCATTATCAATGCAAACGGAAGATAATAGGGTAGGGATGTGTGGAATTAATAGAATTGTACAAAAGATTATTAAAAACTTATCGTTTTTGATAGAGAAGTAGGATTGAAATTTTGATTAACTTTTCCACCTGACATGTAGGTAGTGATAGCAATTTCCAAAACAGCAGGTCCGAAGTAATGTATTACAGCATACTGCTTTTTCTATTTTTGGGGGTACAACAGCCTCCGGCACCGAAGAACGAAACAACCCTAATAGGTGTATTTCAGGGTGTTTCCTTATTTATACAGAACCCCTATAATTCTGATTCCAAGGAGTTTTGTGTGAAAAAGGTTTATGTCAATAATCAACTGCAACCGCTCAACTATAAGTTGAGTGCTCTAAAGCTGGACTTTCTTCAATCTGATCTATACACACCCGTTACCATCAAGATCGTGGCACGAGATAGTATATGCCAGCCACAGATTATCAATCCTGATGCAGTATTGTTTCATACGAGCTATAAGTTTACTAGCATGTCCCTGTCTGATTCGGTTTTCACCTGGCAAACAGAAGGGGAGAGGGAGTCCGGCACTTATTTTATCGAGAAACTACAAACCGGAATATGGGTGACAGAGGAGGAGATACCTGCTCAAGGGAGATTTGAAGAGGCTAAATACCTATATTTCCCTGCATTGGACGAAGGGCCTAATAAATACCGAATTAAGTATGAATTTGGTAATGGCAAGTACCTGTATTCGCAAGAGATAGAATACGAGTTTTACCCCGAGCCAGTGAAGTTTAAACCTCAAGCTACCAATACGACGATCTACTTATCTCGAGCTGCTGCTTATGAGGTCTACAATCAGAAGGGAAACCTGGTGCTTTCTGGTCGAGGACTGGAGATTGATGTGCGAAGGATTCGCCCTGGTGAGTACATTGTTTACTTTGACGGAAAGGATCCCGGGGTCTTTCGGCGAGAGTATTAGCTATAAAAGGTTGATGCCAAAGAAATTGTTTAAGAACACCAGTACGAACAATATAGCCAGGAGGACAGGACATACGTAGCTTATAGCGAAGTCAATAAATGTTTTGACAAAACTTGCATGATAGCCATCGAAGCCTTCTGCTAATTCCTCATGTAGATTCTCTTTTTTCCAGACATAGGCAGCGAATGTCACGATAAAGAATCCGCCAAATAGCAGTAAAGTATCTGCCGAGAGGGCAGCAAGCGACAAGAAATCCGTTGATCCACCTGGCATAGTAAACGACCCGGAAAAAAAACCAGAAGCACCATTAGCCAGCATAGAGGGAAGACCAATAATGAAGATCAAGAGAGCAACTGCTCCGACTGCTACTTTTCGATCCAACTTCCATTCATCAACGACATAAGATACAGGTACTTCCAATAACGATACTGTGGATGTCAAGGCCGCAAAGGATAGTAGTAAAAAGAAAAATGCACCGACGAACGCCCCAAGTCCTGCTCCCAGTGTTTCGAAGACACCTGGCAGCGTGACAAAGATAAGTGCCGGACCTGCTTGGCTTGATTGCACCAGACTCATATCACCACCATTATTAAACGCTACCAAAGGGAATATCATAAGACCAGCAATAAAGGCTATTCCTACATCAGCTAGCGTGATGAAAGCGGCTGAGGAAACAATGTTGTCAGATTTGGATAAATAACTACCGTATGTGATTAGTGCGCCCATGCCGAGCGAAAGTGAGAAAAAGGCTTGCCTCAAAGCGCCTCCTACCGTGCTCATAGTGATCTCAGATAGATCGGGGACCAGATAAAACTTGATGCCTTCGAAGGCATTTGGAAGTGTCAGCGCATAACCTACCAGGCAGAAGATCATGAAGATAAGTGAGGGCATCAGGATTTTAGCCAATCTTTCGATACCTCCGGAAACACCTTTAGAAACAAAAAATGCCGTAAATAGCATAAAGACTACAGCGTACGCTCCTACTTTCAATACATTGGAGGTGTATACTCCGAAGTTTTGACTGATAGAAAAATTGCCTACCGCCATTTCAAAGAAATAGCCAAACGCCCAACCGGCAATGACATTGTAAAAAGACAGGATCAGGATACCGCAAAAAATCCCAAGCTTGCCAATAAAGTTCCATTTCTTAAACCCAAGACTATTGAACGCACCAATTGCATTTTTTTGAGTCTTGCGACCTATAGCGACCTCTGTGACCATAACAGGAAAACAAAGCAAAAAGCAGAAGAGCAAGTACATGCCAACGAAAGCCGCGCCACCACCTAGACCTACCTCAAAGGGAAACTTCCAGATATTGCCAAGACCCACAGCTGATCCAGCTGCTGCTAATATGAAACCCAGTCTATTAGAAAATGCGCCTCTTGCCGCCATAGTTTCTGTACATTTTGCGGCCAAATATAAGAGAAAAATGTAACTGGTCGAGCTACCCTAATCCGATACCATATCTTCCTCCTCGTCGACCTTCAACTCGTAAGGATAATTAAACATATGGTCTTTTTTGATGATATCTGCTACTCTACGAGGCACTTGGTCTTCCCAACCTGACTTTCCGCTGCCGATCTGCTCCAGGACATTGTCCGAAATAATATGTAGTAGATCTACGTTTGCCCCTTCGAGATTAGCGACTTTATTGTTGTCTAACAAATGCTGATACAGATGCGTAAGATGTTTTGGTGGTTCGAACTCCGCAGAGGTGAGGACAGTTTTGCCGTCTTTGGCAACAGAAGGGTACACATAGAGCTTCACATTGCTTCCGAATAGTCTGCTAAAGGACTCGAAAATCCCACCACTGAGGTTTTGGTAATAGCTCTCGTCGAAGATTCTAGCCAGATTGTTGATACCAAGGATGATCCCCATTTTGCATCCTTTGGTAAATTTGCTAAGGTAGGAAGCTAGTTTGTAATGTTCCTGATAGTTAGAAATCAATACGGTCTGACCTAAAGAACAGAGCAAATCAACGCGATCGAGAAAATCAGTTTCGTCAACATGTCCCTCTTCCAGCGTGAGATCATTTAAGGTGAGTTCGGTCAAGGCAACGGTGTCCTTCATATCCACATCCTTTTCCTTTTTAATGGCGCGGAGCCCGCAGATCATCATATCGACATTGACGTTGGTGACTGGCCTGAACCGACCTCTCAGGACCATTACATTCTTCTTATAGAGTTTTTCTGAAGCCTGTAGTACGTTGCCCTTCAGATCAAACATGGTAGCATGTGTCAGGCCATTTTTTACAAGTAGCAAACTCATCAGACGGTTATCGACGTGATGAAAATCAGGCCCCTCGATCCGAAACATGTCAATCTCCAGTCGATCGGAGTGGAGATTGTCTCTAAGTGAATTGATAATATCCTCTGGCTCTGTATAAAAGTAGCAGGCATGGATCAGATTCACACCGACGATACCCAGAACTTGCTGCTGCCATAATGTATCATTATCCTTCAATATTACATGGATCACACAGTCATTCGGTTCGGAGTTGGGATGCTTTTGAAAGCGAGTACCGATCCAGCCATGTCCTTCATTTGTTTTCTTGTAGTTGATGGTCTCTACCGTGTTGGCAAATGCGAAGAAATGCGACCTTTTTGTGCGATGAGTTAGTCGCTGAGACAGTAGGTTATACTCCTTGGTCAGCATTTTGTGGAGCTTGTCCTCGCAGACGTAGCGCTTGGTCTTGCCATAGATAGCATCACTAAAAGTCATGTCATAGGCTGACATCGTCTTAGCGATGGTGCCAGAGGCTGCACCAGCTTTGAAGAAATAGTCCGCTACTTCCTGTCCTCCTCCGATTTCAGCGATAGTGCCGTATATCCTCTCGTCCAGGTTGAGTTGTAATGCCTTTTCCTTAGTAGTTAGTTTCTTGAATGCTTCCACAAATGACCGTTTCCCTAAAATTAGAGCGAATAGGCGTCAAGGAAAAGAGGATAATCAATAATTTGGAACAATGGTAAAAATAAAAAGCCTCACGTCTGCCAAGTGGTTTTCGAGAGGCTTAGAATTTATACTTCTTCGACTTCAATTTTTATCCGTAAAGCGAGTAAAGGAATTTGTTCTGTTCGATCATGCTATCTGCTATGTTCCTTCTCAGGTTTTTGCTATTGATAGGGTTGACCTTGGTAAACCTTTTCATACCCATCAACATCACTTTAAGCTCATCACCTTCTGTAAAGCAGGCAACGGCTTCATCGCCAGCGGCTTTTATCTTCTGCACGGCATGTGAAAGATACAGTTTGGTTATATCTGTGAATACGCTATTGGCTTCCTCGCCGGTTTGACTGATAAGTTTTTGAGTACGTAGTATGGTGGATTCCGCTACGTAGACCTCGATGATCATATCAGCTATGTTCATTAAAACCTCTTGTTCCTGCTCCATTTTCGGTCCAAAGATTTGAGCTGCTTTGCCTGCGACCATCAGAATAGCCTTCTTTAGCTTTTTCACTACATCCATTTCTTCTGCAAGAGGCTGCGTGAAATCAGGTGTCTCGAAAGATGGTATTCCTGTAAGCTCTTTGCCTACTGCCATTGCTGGTTCCATTAGGTTGAGCTCTCCTTTCATAGCTCTCTTAAAGATCATGCCTACGAGGAGCATTCTATTGATTTCGTTGGTTCCTTCGTAAATACGTGTAATTCTGGCGTCGCGATAAGCTCTTGCCATCGGTGCTTCCTCGGAAAATCCCATGCCACCGTATACCTGTACACCTTCATCCACGACATAGTCTAAAGCCTCAGAGCCGTGTATTTTGATGATTGCACATTCTATCGCAAATTGCTCAACGCCTTTGAGTTTGGCTTGGCTTTCGTCCATACCTTCAGCGATAAGCGCTTCAATTTTGTCGTCTATATTTTGTCCTGCGCGATACGATGCGGATTCGATAGCAAAGGTTTTAACGGCCATCTCTGCTAACTTGTATTTGATAGCACCAAATGACGAGATAGATACTCCGAACTGCTTGCGTTCGTTGGCGTAGTTAACGGACTGCGATGCTACGGCTTTGCATCCTCCGATCACGCCACAACCCAATTTGATTCTACCAATATTTAATATGTTAACTGCAATTTTAAATCCATTCTCTCTTTCTGAAAGCATGTTTTCTACCGGAACCTTGGTATCATTGAAGAAGACCTGTCTGGTGGAGGAGCCTTTGATTCCGAGTTTTCTTTCCTCGTCATTCATGGTGATGCCACCAAAATCTTTCTCTACCAGAAAAGCAGTCAAGTTTTTGTCATCGTCAATTTTGGCGAACACAATGAAAAGGTCTGCAAATCCCGCATTGGAAATCCACATTTTCTGGCCGTTGATGATGTAGTGGTTACCATCCTCAGTCAGTTTGGCTTTTGTTTTTCCTGAATTGGCATCAGATCCAGCATCAGGTTCGGTTAAACAGTAGCAAGCTTTCCATTCTCCTGAAGCCAATTTTGGAAGGTATTTAGATTTTTGCTCTTCAGAGCCATAGTAAAGTATAGGTAAAGTGCCAATACCAGTGTGTGCTCCATAAGCAGTAGAAAATGAACCAGAGGAAGCTACGATGTCAGCGATCAACATACCTGTATTGAAACTCATGCCTAGCCCTCCGTACTCTTCCGGGATATTTATGCCAAGTAACCCTAGTTCTCCTGCTTTAGTCATCAGGTCAGGCATAAGACCCGTTTCCAAACTGTCAATACGCTCGATATTAGGGGTGATCTCGGTATCAATAAAATCTTGTGTGGCTGCTGCCATCATTTTTTGCTCTTCACTAAATTCCTCGGGAATGAATACTTCCTGGTATTCGGACTCTCTGATGAGGAATTCACCACCCTTGATGGCTTCTTTTTGTGCTACTGCTTCCATGAGACTATTGGGTATCGTTTATTCTAAATTACTGAAATTAATATGCTCTGCATGCATACTAATTCAAATATAGAGATAAATGTTATGCATGCATACTAATTTTTTAATATTTTTTTTCAGAGTATGTGGAATTAATACGGTTCAGTAAGGATATCTAACAATTCATCAGCAAACATCATTGTCATTCATGAGTTTCGGGCAATATTTGAAGACAAATCATTGATGTATGAATATAGCCGTATTACTGTTGACCTTGTGGTCTTTCACAGGTGAAAGTGAGGCCAGGATACAACTTACATTTCCTGATGACGAAGGTAAAGTGAATATCGCCTTTTATGCCGCAAAGGACCTATTCCTAAAAGAGGCCTCTCATACGCTCAGCGTCTCTATATCAGATACGAACATGAGTGTTGATCTTGAAAGTGTCCCAGATGGTTGGTATGCCGTGGCTGTCTTTCAAGATAAAAATGAAAACAGTGAACTTGACAAAACTTTTGTAGGGATACCCAAGGAGCCGTATGGTTTTTCTAACAACGCCAGAGGTTTGTTTGGTCCACCTAGCTTTGAGAAATGCCTCGTACATGTCAAAAGTGGATGCGTGATTGAAATCAGCTTGTTGTAATGGATATCACGCAAATCAGCTTCCGCAAAGAGTTTATACAAATCATTTTGATTTTTATATTGGGAGGGGTTTTACAGCAAATGGCCTTTAGCGGACTTTGGTTTGATAATTGGCATGAGAGAATTGATGATATCATTTTGACGGGCACATTTTGGGTGGTGATGTGGAAAGGCAATCAGTATATTGTCTTTACACTTAACTATTATCACGTAGATTGGCTAACGAATCCTGCTAAACGCTTCGCTATTGGGTTGGTGCTTACCGTATCATTCACCTTACTGGCTACTTTTTCCATCTACTACTTGTTTTATACCGTGATAAAGGGTTTGTCTTTGACTTACTGGTCCTCGCAGTTGGGCTCGAGACCTTATGTTTTTGCGCTACTTTTGACTCTGCTCATAGGTACTTTCTTTCATGGAAGGGCATTTCTGCTGGCCTGGAGACAGACCGCTATTGACATGGAAAAGTTGAAGAATGAGCAACTTATTACTCGATTCGAAAGCCTCAAAAACCAAGTCAATCCACACTTTTTGTTTAACAGTCTGAATGCCCTAAGCTCCTTGGTTTATGAAAATCAGGAAAAGGCAGTGGACTTTATTAGGAAACTTTCTGATGTATATCGGTATGTATTGGATCAGCGGGACAAAGAAGTGGTCCCGATTACTAACGAGCTTATTTTTTTAGAAGCATATGTTTACCTTCAAAAAATCAGATTTGAGGACAGTCTAGAGTTTTCTTTAGATCAAGAAGACATGAATGGCACTATGGTAATACCACCTATGTCCTTGCAAATGCTGGTGGAAAATGCCATCAAACACAATATCGTATCGGAAGACGATCCTTTAAAAATCGAAGTTTATCTGCAAAACCAATATCTGGTAGTCGAAAACAATTTGCAAGTGAAGAAAGTCAAAGACTCAACAGGTATTGGACTTCAAAACATTAAATCGAGGTATCAATATCTTAGTGATCGCCCGATAGAAGTTAACAAGGATGACAAAAAGTTTGTCGTGAAGTTGCCTGTATTAAAAATGTCCTGAGTCCATCATGAAATACCTCCTTATCGAAGATGAAAGAATAGCCTCTGAACGGTTGCAGGGACTGATAGCAGATATCCGACCCAACTATGAGTTTTTCGGTAGAGCGGACTCGGTGAAAAAAGCAGAGATGCTGTTATCAGTTTCACATGATATTGATCTGATTTTTTTAGATATACAACTATCTGATGGGATTAGTTTTGAAATATTTGATCGCGTGAATATAGACGTACCTATCATATTTACCACCGCTTATGATCAGTATGCTATCAAAGCTTTCAGGTTGAATAGTATTGACTATTTACTCAAACCGATTGATCCGGGTCAATTGGAAGAGGCTTTGCTGAAATTTGAGAAGTTTGGAGGAAGCAAACCTTCGTCGTCTTATATCAACAATTTTGAAAACTTTTTGAATTCGTTCAATCACAACTATAAGGAGCGTTTTGTTATCAGGGTAGGAGAGCATTTGAAAACTGTTCCTACGGAAATGGTGAATGTATTTTTTAGTCAGGATAAGACGACCTATCTACAAACTTCTGATGGCAAAAGATTCATTATTGACTATTCGCTAGATAAGATAGAAGCTATGCTGGATCCGAAGGCTTTCTATCGAGTATCTCGTAAGTATATCATCAAACTAGATGCGATTGGAGACATTATTTCATTTTCAAATTCTCGTCTCAAACTTGTGATCAATCAATTTGCAGAAGACGATGTTATTGTAGCTAGGGAACGTGTCTCTGAGTTTAAGTCCTGGCTAGATAGATAAAGGAATTAGGTGTTGAGCCAGTTCCAGAAGCGCTGGAAAGCATTTCTTTTCTTGGGCTGGACCTTAACTTTATACTCTTTTTTGATTGGCTGCGCAGCATGTATCGCCGGCTGTTTTTCTTTTCTGTCCTTGATTTTTGGCTCTTGCTTGGTATGGTAGTTTTCTAGGTAATGTTTCTTTTTTTGAGCCTTTTGCTTCTTTTTCTTCTTTCGCCTTTGCTGCTCTTCTTCGCGTGCTTCCCGCTGTCGTCGTGCCGCGATAGGATTGTAATCAGGTTTGCCGTTCTTGGCATTTCTTCGGTTTTTGCTGCCGTTCCTTTTAGCTGACTTCTTAGAGAGGTTATCTGCACTCTTTTCCTCTTCGGGTTCGTCCTCTTGTTCTATCTTTTTGGGTTGCGGCAGGTCAATTTTTCCTTTTACAGTCAATCCTGGCAGCTTGATCTTGGGAGCTTTGATGAGCTCAACTTCTTCCTCAGCCTCAATCAGTTGTTCTATAGCATCTTCATTTATTTCTTCCAGGGGATCTGTTTCGATCACTGGATCGCTTGGTTTTTCAACTGGGGATTCTTCAATAAATTCTTCGATTAGCGCCTCATTTTCAATCGGCTCAGTTGGGATTTCTTCGGAGATTATTGGTTCTGGAGATGCGGTGCCTGTCTCAGCTTCTTGGTTATCAGGCAGGGCGGTGCTATTTTCAGCCTCTGTACTTGCTGTTTCGGCGGCCCTTATCGCTTCTTCAGGATCCGCCCAGGATCCGAATTCTTCTTGAATCAGGGAAAGAGTATCTTCTGTTAATTTCGAATTGCCATCCCAATCTGTTTCGGGATTTGAATCCTTTAGAAATGTGATAAGTTCTGATGGTTTGACTTGTAGCTTTTTTGCTATCTGCGAAAGCCTCATGTGATCAGGTAGATTTAAGCTATTAACAAAATAGAATGCTAAACTAAGCTAGCTCTCGCAAATCTACAGGTACTACTCGTGAAATTCCTTGCTCAACCATTGTAATTCCGTAGATAACGTCGGTGCTGGCCATAGTTCGCTTGTTGTGAGTAACGATGATAAACTGAGATTCATTCGAAAACTTTCGAATAATTTGATTGAATTTATCGATGTTGGCATCATCAAGAGGAGCATCAACCTCATCAAAGATACAAAACGGAGCTGGCTTGATCAGATAGATCGCAAATAGGAGAGAAGTAGCCGTAAGTGTCTTTTCTCCTCCTGATAGCTGATTGATCGTTAGGGGGCGTTTTCCTTTTGGTTTGGCAATGATATCAATGGATGAATCAAGCGGGTTTTCTGGATCTGTCAAACGTATATCGCAGTCGTCTTCGTCAGTAAATAGTGTTCGGAAAACTTGAATGAAGTGACCTTTTATTTGTTCAAAAGCTTTGAGGAAAGTTTCCTTGGCAACTTCATCGATCTCCTGGATTGTCATCAGTAGAGACTCTTTGGCTTTGATGAGATCTTCTTTTTGCTCCGTAATGAAGTCATGTCGTTCTTTGATCTCTTCATAGGCTTCCATAGCCATGGGGTTGATCGGCCCCATGTTTTCCATTCTTTGATTGAGCTTTTCAACGACGTTTTTCAGTTCCTCTTCAGATTTATTGATGAAGTCCTCAGCGATCTCCTCGTTTAAGGCATCAGCATCAATGTTGAACTCTACTGAGAGTCGTTCTTTGATTGAGTTGAGTTGCAGCTTAGTTTCATTGAGTTTGTTTTGCCACTCCATGAGCACCTGGTCTACTCTTTCTCTTTGATGTTGTATCTCCCTAAGGAGTTTTTCCTCTTCATCGATGCTGGCCCGGTTTTGATAGTATTCCCGCTCGGCCTCATTGACTCCCTGCTCTATGGATTCTTTTTCATCATACATGCCAACAAGGTCGTTATCGTTGTCAGCGGATTTTTTGGCTAATTCATTGAGGTCTTTTTCTGTGATCTGTAGTTCCTCCAGGTTTTTTTCTATTCGCTCTAGACTGTTCTGAAAGGCTTCATCTTTGTAACCAATCTCCTGATTGATACTGCTAAGCTTGTTTTGCTGTCTGTGGAACAGGACATTTTCTTCATTGAAAGCGGTTGATTTTTGAGCCAACAACTCGTTCAGTGCTTCCAATTCCTGTTTTCGCTCGCCAACTTGTTCCTCCAGATCACCTAATGTGTTGGATTCTCGACCATGCAGAGGTCTAAGTTCTTCAATTTCTCTTTCCAGGATTTCAATTTGCTCGACAATATCTTCTTTTCTGGTGGTATTGGAAGTCAACAAGCTAGTAAACTGTTCTTGCTTGGTGGAAATGGATACATAGGTTTCATTGAGTTGCACCAGTTTTTCTTTCAACTCTTCTTGCAGAGTCGCTTGTGAAGCGGTTTGATACTGTGTGACCAGGGCTTGGTTTTCATTGAGATTCTTCTCTGTTACCTGTTGTTTTTTAGTCAGTGATTTGATCTCTACTTCCAGTTTTTCCAGGTTTTTGGCCCTTCCGATTCGTTTTCCCTCAAACAACCCCACCGAACCACCAGTGATGCTAAATGATCTCTTAATCATTTTTCCACTTTTGGAAATCAATGTGACTTCCTCCTGCGCTTCGTGATCTAATTGGCCCTCATGGATGTAGACGTCATGCAATAGATAAGATATCAGTCTATGATACTTGTCATCAAACTCTACTACCTCTGTTGCTGGTCGAGCCTGCGTTACGATACTTGTTGATGAGGATTGAAATTGCGCAAGTCTTTCTAAAATGAAGAAATTTGCTTTACCCTGGCTAGACTCACTCAAGAGGTTTACCGCGCTCAGCGCATCCTCTGTCTTGTCTACTACATAGTAGTTCATGTAGGGCTCAAGGTAATTCTCTATGCAAATCCTGTATTCTTCTGCGCAGGTAAGGATGTCTGACAATAGGGGAGCATCCTTCCAGTTGGTCTTTTTCTTTAAAAACTTGATCGCTTCCGGGAAGCCTTCCAGGTTTTCAACCAGTGATTTGGTAAGGTTAAATTCATTTTGTTTGGCATCGAGTTTACGGTTGATCTGGTTGATTTCATCGCGAAGTAAATCTGCCTTTTGCTGAAATGAGGCAATCTGTTCGTTGTTCTTCTCTTCGCCTTCCTTGACTTGATTAAATTGGTTTTGAAGATGAGCTTTCTGCTCTTCTATTTCTTTGAGTTTGCCATCAAATTCCTGCAAATTGGCCGAATGCTCCGTAGAGTCTTGACTAGTTTTGACCAATTCTTGTTTCAATGTCTTGAGTTGGATCTCCTTGATCTCAAGGTCTTTACTATGCTGAAATAAAGACTCTCTCTGCGAAACCAACTTTTGATTGAGCTCATTCAGGATTTCTGTAGCCTCGGTGGTCTTGTTTTTTTGCCCATCATAGTCCTCTTTCAAAAGATCCAGGCGGCGAGACACTTCATGTAGGATCGTTTGAGCAGTCTCTTTTTCCTTGTCCAGACTTTTGAGTGAAAATGAAGCTCTTTCGTTGCTTTGCTTATCTTGCGATATCTGTTCTTTCAGATTTTGAACTTTGTCCTGCAAAAAACGCTGCCTTTCATTTTTTATTTTTTTGTCGCTTTCATATTGCCGTATTTTGTGGACGTGTTCATTGAGTGTTTTTTGTCTTGAACTCAGGAGCTTCTCTTTGCTGACTAACTCTGATTTGTATTTTTCAAGCCGCGCCTCTTTTTCAGTAAGCTGGGTAGAGAGCGAGCTTTTCTGATCGTTCTGCTGGGTGATTTGCTCCTCAATGTTGGTCTGGACCTCCTGTTGTGTGGCGATGGTTTTTTGTGCCAATGCGACACTTGAGCCTTTGTATTCTTCTTTGATTTCGTAGTACCTTTTTGCTTGCTTGGCCTGTCTTTCCAGGGACTTTAGGTTCTTTTCTATCTCAAATAAAAGGTCTTCTACTCTGTCGAGATCAGCATCGGTATCATTAAGCTTCCGAAGGGTTTCTTTTTTTCGGATTTTAAATTTTGATATACCGGCGGCTTCTTCAAACAAGGCTCTTCTGGAGTTGTCCTTATCGTTTAGGAGGTCGTCTACCATCTTTAATTCGATGATGGCATAGCTATTGGAGGCTATTCCTGTATCCAGAAATAAGTTGGTGATGTCTTTGAGTCGGCAACTCACGCCATTGAGGAGATATTCACTTTCACCAGTGCGATAGTACCTTCTGGTAATGGTTACCTGAGAGTATTCAGTTGGGATCAGGTTTTTCGTATTGTTGAATGTGAGTGAAACCTCTGCCGATTGAGTTTGCTTACGGTTCTTCGTTCCATTGAAAATGACATTTTCCATTTTCTCGGATCGCAAAACCCTGGTTTTTTGCTCACCAAGTACCCATCTGATCGAGTCCACGATGTTGGACTTTCCACAACCATTAGGTCCCACAATCCCGGTGATGCCTTCATCGAAATTTATGGTAACTTTGTCCGCAAAACTCTTGAATCCTTTAAGTTCTAAACGCGTTAGTTGCATGGAAGAAAAGAGGGTTTTAAAACAATCGAAGCCGACAAATTTAGAATTAATTTTAAACTTTCCTTGAGATAATGGACGATATTCAATTTTGGGTTTATGTGGTGTTTGCAGTGATCTGGGTAGTAGCTCGTGCACTTAGGAAAAAGTCTCGCGAGACCACCAAGAGTAGACCAAAATCGCCGTTGGAAACAGAGGATAGCCAAGAGGCCCCGGTATCATTCGAAGAATTGCTCGAGGAGATCACTGGAAGAAAGTCGCTGAAAGAGGAACAAAAACCAATCGAAACATATCAAGAGGATGTAGGGCATAATTCTGGACCTTATGGGGAAGAAGAAGACAGGGCGGAAAAATCTATTAAGAGCGAAGGAAGTAAGAGACACTTTGCTGATGACGAAAGCAGACGAGTTTATGAGGAGTCAATCAAACGAGCTGAGCAGCAAGAGGAATTCGAGCCTGCAGAGGGCTATCAGTCCATCAAGCTGGTGAGCAGGAAAGAAGAGGAAGAAGAAAGTAGTGGATTTTCCAAGGAGATAGCAGAGATGTTTTCAGATACTGATGGAGCCAGAAAAGCAGTAATACTGGGCGAAATACTCAACAGGAAGTATTAGGATTTTGACTCTACTTTTTCAATGATCTGAGCTAAGACTTTGCAGTCAGAGTTTCACTTTTCCGAAGGAGCATGCTTTTCCTGTATTCAGTTTAAACAAAAAAGGGTCACACTTCGTGCAACCCATATTCAAGTTAATTCTACTTTGCTTTACCGAGCTGAAAGCGGTTTGTAATCCCTCTCGTTTTCTCCAGTATATATCTGTCTGGGGCGACCAATAGGCTCTTTATTCTCTCGCATTTCTTTCCACTGTGCTATCCAGCCTGGCAGTCTTCCCAACGCGAACATTACGGTAAACATTTCTGTCGGTATACCAAGTGCTCGATAAATAATTCCGGAGTAAAAATCTACGTTAGGATAAAGTTTGCGGTCAACAAAGTACTGATCCTCCAACGCCTCTTGTTCCAATCCCTTGGCAATGTCCAATACTGGGTCTACTACTCCTAGAGCTTCCAGTACTTCATCAGCGGCTTTCTTAATGATTCTTGCCCTCGGGTCAAAGTTTTTGTAGACCCGGTGCCCAAATCCCATCAATCTGAATGGATCATTTTTGTCTTTGGCCTTGGCCATCCATTTCTTGGTGTCACCTCCATCAACTTTGATGTTTTCGAGCATCTCAATAACAGCTTGATTAGCTCCACCGTGTAAAGGCCCCCAAAGGGCGTTGATGCCAGCGGAAAGCGAGGCGTACAGGCTTGCCTGTGATGAGCCTACTATTCTGACTGTAGAAGCAGAGCAGTTTTGCTCATGGTCGGCGTGAAGGATAAGCAGTTTATCTAATGCCTTGGCAACGATAGGGTTCACTTCGTATTCTGTGGAAGGCAGACCAAACATCAGATGAAGAAAATTGCTACAATAGTCCAAATTATTGTTCGGGTACATCACCGGATGGCCCATTTGATTTTTATAGGACCATGCTGCAAAAGTTGGCATCTTGGCAATGATCCTGATAATGCTCAGGTTGACCTCTTCCCAGGATCTATTTGGATCCAGACTCTGAGGATAGAAGGCTGTCAGAGCGGTAACTAAAGAAGATAAGACACCCATAGGGTGAGCGGTAGACGGGAACCCGTCCAAAATCTTTTTGAAATCCTCATGAACTAGGGTGTGTTGTGTGATCCGACCCTGAAATTCAGCCAATTCCGTAGGAGAGGGAAGATCACCATAGATCAAAAGATACGACACTTCTAAAAAACTCGACTGATCTGCTAGTTGCTCGATAGGATATCCTCTGTACCTAAGTATACCTGTTTCACCATCTAGAAAGGTGATAGCACTTTTTGTTGACCCGGTGTTTTTGAAACCAGGATCAATGGTAATTACTCCCGTTTGGGCTCTAAATGCGCTAATATCAATGGCTGTTTCCTGCTCGGTTCCTTCAATTACAGGTAGTTCGTAGGATTGTCCATTGACTTTTACTTCAGCTGAATTTGGCATTTGTTTGACGCTATATTTTTGATTTACAATTGAAACTTAACTTTCTGACGATAAAATTCGGCAGTATCCCTGGCTAATTGCCTCCTAAAATAAGAGGAAGTCCATCGCTACCGTTCCCGATGACAATAACTTTGGTATTGTCCGAGTTGGATAACTGTTGAGTGGCTTCGATGCCTCTCATTTTTAAAAGTTTTTCTGATAGACTGCTGTTGATAATGTCATTGGCCCGGGCCTCACCTTCGGCAGCAATTCTTTTACGCTCTGCTTCACTCTTTTCTTTCTCTAGTCGAAATTGATAAGCCAGCGCTTCTTGCTCTTGCTGTAGCTTATTTTCAATAGCACTTTTGATATTGGCAGGTAGATTGATTGATCTGATCAAAAGCGCATTCATGAGAATGTTGTTTTTTTCACTGCTAAGTGTTGCCCCCGTCTCCTGGATAATGGAGGCTTCCACCTCAGCCCTCTTAGTAGAGTATATTTCCTCTGCCGTAAAACGTCCCATTACCTGTCTCACAGCAGATCTTACTTCAGGTACTACGAGAGAGCCAATGTAAGCCTTTCCAAATCGCTCATGTAAGAATCCTATTCTGCTTGGGATGGGGTTAAACCTGAGAGTAATATCCACGCTAATAGACAGACCATTTTTATCAAGGATATCCATGGATTCCTCAGCTTTCTGCTCCTTGACGTTGTAAACGTACATCGTATTCCAAGGCGCAATTACGTGAAAACCTTGACCGTAGACTGTTTCTTTATCTAGTCCTTTTCCAAAGGGTCGAAAGATGACACCTGCTTCACCTGCTTCGATCGTCAGGAACATTCGGTTTGAAAAAGTTATGACTACTATCAAACCAATGATCAACAAGATAATAAGAGGCAGGTATTTACGGTTATCCATTGCGATTTTCTTTTAGACTGGCGTAAAGATAACAAGTGCTTTCGTACTGATGTTCCGACAATTCTCAAATTTACTTTTTAATATTGCTGACCCCTTTGAACATTTCCTCCCAACAATGATTACTGCACTTGAAAGAGAGTGTATTTTTTTGAGTTAATAATCCACTGTTACAGTTAGAAATATTTATGAAGGATGTACTGAATACGGTCAAAACCGAACTTGGAAAACCCTATGAAGACCTGGAGTTTTTACTTCATGCATTGAAGTCGGTCCTGGAGGAAAATGGTGAAATGGAGATGGCTTCACAAATCCCATGGATCAATGATCTACCAGATTTGTCTGCCACTACGATCACCACTAAGCATATCCAGCTGTACTCCTTGATTTTCCAATTGGTCAACATGATTGAGATCAATGGTGCTGTTCAAAATCGACGAAGGATAGAAAATGAGGTGTCACTTGAAGGAGTCAATGGGCTTTGGGCGAGTAACTTAAAGGGCTTACTGGATCAGGGTATCAAACCAGAAGTTATCCTGGAAGAGATGCACAACATATTTGTAGAGCCGGTGCTAACAGCCCATCCTACAGAAGCTAAGCGTGCGACCGTTCTGGAACATCATCGGGAGCTATACCTACTGCTGGTTCAACGAGAAAATAGTATGTACACCAGCCAGGAGCAGGATAACATTCAGCATAATGTTGAGCAAACCCTTTACAGGCTGTGGAAAACGGGAGAAATATTTGTTGAGAAACCCGATGTGCCATCAGAGTTAAGAAACATATTACACTATCTGGTGAATGTATTTCCAGAGGTGATTCCGGTATTGGACAGAAGACTCGTCCAGGCCTGGGAAAGCCTCGGGTTAGACAAGCAGCAGATATACGATCATCATGCATTTCCGACAATTACTTTTGGCAACTGGGTAGGAGGAGATAGGGATGGTCATCCCCTGGTCACTTCGGAGGTGACCAAATCTACCCTCATGGCGTTGAGGCTCAATGCATTCGTGGTTATCAAACGTAAATTGACGAATCTTGTACAACGATTGAGTTTTACCTGTGACTTGGAATCTGCGTACGAACCTCTTAGGAATAGGACCTATGAGATGATGATTGAGCTGAAGGGTAAGGGAGAAGAGACAATCAATAGAAACAAAGGAGAGGCTTTCAGGCAGTTTATCAATTTGATGTTGGCCAAGTTGCCCGTGGATATACAAAGGGGACATGCTACACAATTAGCCGAACATGATGGCACCTATATACACTCCATTCAACTGATCAATGACTTAAAGTTATTGCAAAAAGCGTTGGTGGATTTCGGCGCAAAAACCATAGCCTTTGATGACGTCAATATCGCGATTAGAAATGTTCAAACTTTTGGTTTTCACTTAGCAAAACTTGATGTCCGTCAAAACAGCGCTTTCCATGATAAGGCAATCGAACAGCTACTGACTGCTGCATCAGCTAGTGAAGTGAATTTTGGTGACTGGGACGAAGAAAAAAGGTTGAGTTTCCTCAATGAAGAACTTAAATCCAACAGACCATTTACGCATCAGAATACACCGTTGGATCACAATGCCAAGACTGTTGTCGAATGTTATCGGGCTGTGGAGGAGCATACTTCCAAGTATGGGGTAAACTGTATTGGTTCTTTCATCGTGAGTATGACCAGGTCAGTTTCAGATCTCCTTTCTGTTTATTTAATTGCCAGAGAGGCAGGTCTCACGATCCAGACGGAGGAGGGTCTGGTCTGTAAATTCCCGGTTGTGCCATTGTTGGAGACCATCGATGATCTTGAGAATGGTCCTGAAATATTAAGTGGCTTCCTATCACATCCGTTTACCCAGAGAAGCATTAAGTATCTGAAGGAGCAAAACGGCCTGGCAAAGCCTATTCAGCAAGTTATGGTGGGCTATAGTGATAGTAATAAAGATGGAGGCATCATGGCTAGCCAGTGGCACTTGTATAAAGCGCAATCTAAACTCAGTGAAGTAGGAGAGGACTTTGGAGTGAAGATCCGGTTTTTTCATGGTAAAGGTGGTTCGATTAGTAGGGGCTCGGGGCCAACACATTATTTCATCAAAGCACTACCTCATTCTGCTATTAATGGTGATATACGGCTTACAGAACAAGGCGAAACTATTGCGCAGAAATATGCAAATAAGGTGAATGCAGAGTACAACCTGGAGCTTTTAGCGGCGAATACGTTAGCTAAAACTATTCGTAATAAGCATTCTGAGAAAACCTTTCACCCTTTGGCAGAAATTCTGGAGAAGCTGGCTAATACAGCTAAAAAGCATTATGAAAACCTGATGCACGAAGAGGGTTTTATCCAGTTTTTCCGACAAGCAACCCCAATAGACGCTATTGAATCAAGTAAGATTGGTTCCAGACCTGCCAAGCGTACCGGAGCTAATACACTGGAAGATCTGAGGGCCATTCCATGGGTCTTTTCATGGAGTCAGTCGCGCTATCATATGACCAGTTGGTTTGGTATCGGCTCTACACTTGATGAATTGAAAAAAGAGAATCCTAAAGCCTATGAAGAGTTTAAGGTGGCTATTAAAAATGATTCTTTCATCCGGTATGTGCTTACCAATGTAGATACAAGCCTGGCGGCGACAGATGAAATGGTGATGCGTGAATATGCCGAACTGGTGGATGATAAAGAGCTCCGTGAAAAGTTTTTATCCAAGTTTATCGAAGAACTTAACCTGACCAGAGCATATTTATTAGATCTACTGGGTAAAGGGATTGAGGATCGTAGGAGAAACCATCATTTTTCAAATCAGCTCCGTGCCTCGCTTATGATCCATCTGCATCGTAAGCAAATACACTTACTAAAAACATGGAGGAAGCAAAAAGCCGAAGGCAAAGGACCAATTGAAGATACCTTGATACAGCTACTGCTGACCATTAATGCTATTGCTGGTGCTATGAGGAATACAGGCTAACGAAATCAGGTAAAAAGGGATTTATTGAAGAGTTGTTTATCAAAAAATTTGGAGGAGATGTAGTTGGTTCTTAATTTGGGAGGCCAATTACTTTTTCGCCTTCATTCAAGACAACTTTTTAATCATGAAACCTGCAATCACCTATCTTTTAGTCCTATTTTCAATTATTTCTGCTATCCAGGCACAAGACAAAGTCAAGTTTGGCAAAGTCTCCGAGGCCGAGGTGAAGATGACTACTTATGCAGCGGACACTTCTGCTGTAGCTGTCATTTTATACGACAAAGGTTATTTCAATGCCTCAGACTTCAAGTTTTATCGACATAAACGTATCAAAGTACTTAAAAATGCGGGTACATCTTATGGGAATATTACCCTGAATGTGCCTAGCAAAGGCTTTTTCAAGGCTTTAGTGTTCAACTATGAGAATGGAGAGGTTATCAAGGAAAAACTTGAACGTTCTTCCGTATTTGAGGAAGAACTTTATGAGGGAGACTTCTCATACAAGCTATTTCTACCTAATGTAAAAGTAGGTAGTGTGATTGATCTGCAATACTCGCACTTTTCGTTACCAGGGGAGTGGCGCTTCCAGGACCTAATTCCTGTGGCATACAGTGAGCTTATTCTTGAGGAATCCCAATATGTTGTTTATAAGAAAGTGCAAATGGGTTTTGAGCCCATCACGCAGGTAAAATCCAACCAATGGGTATCAACAAATGTACCTGCATTTAACCCTGAACCGTACCTGAGTCATTACAGCAACTATGTTTCCAAGTTTGAGTTTCAGATCTCATCCATCAATGTACCCGGAGTATTTTATAGGGAGTATAGTACTACATGGGAGATTGTTGGTAAGCGCTTACTGCAGAGTGATTACTTCGGTGTAGTCATCAACTCTTGCTTATTCCTTAATGAGAAAGCCAAAGAACTCAAAAGTAATGCGGAAATGAGTGTAGAGGAGAAAGTGACAGCGGCTTACGATTACATCAAAGAAAACATTAAATGGAATGACTATAATGGCGTCTACGCGAGTAGAGCGTTTAGAGAGAATTTTAAGAAAAATCATAGCGGCAGTGTAGCAGATATCAACCTCATGTTGATTGCACTGCTTCGCAAATTAGATATTAGAGCCTATCCGGTCATCATGAGTACTCGAGCCAATGGTTTTATTAATCCATTTAGTGCCAATAGTCAGAAGATCAACTATGTCGCTGCATACGTGGAGCATGGAGACTATACGAAAGTGTTGGATGCTTCAGGTAGTAAGCTTGTACCTGGGGTACTGCCAGCAAAATGTCTGAATGGACGGGGGTGGGTGATTACAGGGGTTGATCAAGGCAAATGGATCGACCTCAACCCAGCCAAAACCTCTGAAAAGAAGCAGCTAATTCAGATCAAACTAGATGAAAACGGTGCTCACACCGCAACAGTGTCTCAGTCGAACACGCAGTATGAGTATTTGAAATGGACATCTCGATTTGATGCAGCTGGATCAGAAGAGGATTTCGCCAGGTATATTGAAGAGTCATATGGTGACTTGACTGTTGAGGAATATCATGTCAAGAAGAATGATGCCGCAGCACTGAAATGCTCGGAGGTCATGCAGGTGAATCTGGAAGAGTATGTAGATGATCTGGGTAATGAACTGATCCTGAACCCGTATATCATGAGTAACATGCTCAAAAACCCTTTTAAAACCGAAGATCGCAAGTATCCTGTAGATCTCAATTATCTTACTAAAAATAGTTCGATCATTTCCGTGGAGCTACCGGAGAGCTTTAGTATCGATAAACTCCCGCAATCTATCAGCATGAAAACACCAGATGGAGGGGCAGTATTTGTGTTTCGGTGCAATCAAATGGCCAACAAGATACAGATCCAATATCAGGTTAACCTGAAGAAAACCATTTTCAGCGAGGGTGAGTATCCAGCGCTCAGGCAGTTCTATAGTGTGGTAGTAGATAAGCTTAGTGAATCGATACAGATAACGAAAAGAACTTAATGATGAGATATCTACTGCTCACACTTGTTTTGATATCCTGGTTTTCAGGACATTCCCAAGCATATGCTACAATCAACTCTTTCAAGCAATCCGTTGTAGTCAAAAGTCCCAGTAAGGCTGAGGTGATGGAGACTATCAGCATTACAGTACATCAAGAAAAAGGTTATGACTTATCAGTGTATTTCGAGACGTACGACAAATTCAACAAAGTCCAGAGTCTCACCATGGTTATTAAAGATCGCAATGGTAAAAAAGTCAAAAAACTGAATAAGGAAGATGCTCACGACTATGCCTATAATGAGGATTATGAAACGGATGATTCCAGAAATCTATACCTGGAACCAGACTACAAGCAGTATCCATTTACAGTAGAAATACAATCTAAAGTTGAAAGGAAAGGGTTTTTAAACCTCGCATGGTGGAATCCGCAGCATGCCTATAATATGGCTGTAAAGCATGCAGAACTTGAGGTGAAAGTGCCGCAGGGTTATGAGTTTCGCCAATGGCAAAAGTTTGTCAATGAACCGGAGGTCGGAACAGATCAAAAAACTGGAGATAAAAGATTTTTTTGGTCTGTGAAGGATTTGCCGCCAGTTAAAAATTCTGTTGATCGAAGTGTATTCCTCCAAAATCGACCAATGGTTATTTTGGTTCCTAACCAATTTGAGTACGGTGGATACGCTGGCCAATTCGAGACTTGGGAGCAGTTTGGCAATTGGTTTCTGGAAGTCAATAGTGGTTTTGAAGATATTGGGGAAGAGACTAAGGAGTTTTTAGACGGACTTGATTTTGCTAATAAGCGACAAGCTATCAACAAGGTCTATAGCTATATGCAAAACAGGACTAGATACGTATCCATTCAGCTGGGAATAGGCGGATTCCAAACTTTGCCTGCAAGTCTGGTAGATAGTAAAGGCTATGGTGATTGCAAGGCATTGACCAACTATATGAAAGCCATGTTGAGTTATAAGAATATCCCTTCGAATTATATACTCGTCAGGGCAGGGGAGGATGAACCGGATTGGGCGACAAACTCTTTTCCCTTTGATCCTTTCAACCATGTTTTCCTCGGAGTCCCATTGGATGAAGATACCATTTACTTGGAATGCACCAGCCAAACATCACCACCAGACTTTGTGGGTACCTTCACCGATGACCGAAACGTTTTGTGGGTGGCAAAAGATGATAGTAAGCTAGTACACATGCCGATCTACAGTGAGGAAGACAATGTTATTAGCAAGAATGCCAAGCTTAATGTTGATGAGTTAGGAAATGGTGCGATGGATCTGCACGAAATAAGGAAAGGTATCTATTATAGCAATATTCGCTCTTATAAGTCGCTTGGTGCGAAAAGGTTAGAGCGCTACAACTACAAATTATTTACCTATAAAGATTTTACCATTTCTAGCTTTGACTACGAAGAAGAAGAGGGACTTCCAGCGTATGAAAGCAACTTTAAGCTGCAGGTAAATAACCTGGCTAAAAATACAGCTAGCAAACTGTTGCTGCCTATCAATACGCTACAGCCTATTGACCATTATATTGATTTGAATCGTTACACCAAGTTCTCTGAAATCAAGCGAGGGTTTACCATTGAGGAAAATGTTGAGGTATTGTTACCCGAAAACTATTGGATCCAGAGACTACCCGAAAGCAAATCTCTAGACTCAGATTTTGGAAACTATCAGATATCTGTTGATTATGAGGGGGATATACTCAAAATCAGGAGAAAAGTAATTATCAAAAAGGGGAGGTACGAGCAGGATGACTTTGATCCATTCTATGACTTTGTTCAGCAAATCAGGCGAACAGATGGTAGCAAACTAGTTATGGAATCGAAGACCTAACACAGCGTATACCATTATCTGGAATTTGCTTTTATCCTCAATTCTAAGTAAATTCTAAATCACTATTTTTTTAATCTGTCATGGTAAAAAGCTTTCAGGGCCATCTTGCGGCCGTTCCAACAATTGGTTTAAATTCAATCCAGGTCAGTGACTATATGGCTACGAAGCTGATCACCTTCTGTCCCGAGCAGACTATCTATGAAGTCATGAATACGCTGCTTTCTAACAAGATCTCAGGAGGACCTGTTGTCAATGCCAATCAGGAGTTGGTCGGTGTCATCTCAGAAGGAGATTGCCTTAAAGAGGTAGTCAAGGGAAAATACCATAACCTTCCAGTGATGTCAGGGACTGTGAAGGAGCATATGGTGACGGATGTCGTGACCCTTCCACCGGATACCAATATTCTTGAAGCTGCCAATATGTTTTTACAAAAACGGTTAAGACGATTTCCTGTGATTAAGGATGGAAAACTCATTGGCCAGATTAGCCAAAAAGATGTGATGCGTGCCGTCAGCAATATGAAAAGTAGCACCTGGCACTAACCAGGAGTAGCAGATTCATCCAAAAACCAATGTAGATCGCCACGAGTAGGACGGATATGTGCCGCAGGGTAAGTCTTGTAGTTTGCTTTATGGCCAAAAATTTCCGTTGTTTTAGGTTTTTTACTCTCACCGGTTACGAGAAAGGCAATGTTGCGGGCATTGTTGATCACTGGTCCGGTTAATGTTACCCTCTTTTGGCCGCTATCGGGATGAGTAGCTACTTCGCATACTTTATTGGAGTGCAGTAGCGACATTTCATGGGGAAAAATAGATGCCGTATGACCGTCAGATCCCATACCTAAAATGATGAGGTCAAATTGAGGTAAGCTGTTTGCGGATGGTAAGTTTTCTCGAATCAGCTTACCATATCGGCCAGCTTCATCCACTGGATCATTTTCACCCAAAACCCTATGAATATTACCTACTGGCACCGATACCTTGGAGAATAGATGCTCCTCGGTCATTTTGTAGTTACTCTCCTCATGTTTAGGAGGGACACAACGCTCATCTCCCCAGTAAAAATGAATGTTGTTCCAGTCGATAGCCTCGGAAAATTCGGCAGCCAGCAAGTCAAAAAGTATCTTTGGTGTTGACCCTCCGGAAAGTGCAACGGTGAATGATGCGTTGTTTTCAGCTAATTGAGTGAAAAAAGTGCTGAAATCGCACGCAACAGCTTGAGGGTTTTTGGAGGTATGTTTGTGATATGTCATTGAGCTTTACAATTCGCAGTAATTTCCGTCGTCTGTAAGATTTTTACAAGGGTACCGCCAGATCATATTTTTACCTTCAATCAAGTCATCAGAATTTTCCGGGCCCCAGGTGCCAGCTGGATAGCCAAAGATGGGGATGCTATGATCCTCTTCCCATGCTTTGAGAATTGGATCAATAAATTGCCATGCTGCCTCCACAGAGTCGCCCCGTGCGTACAGCGTAGCATCTCCTTGCATGCAGTCCAAAATCAACCTTTCGTAGGCGTCAGGTACGTAAGCATCTGTGAGGTCATCGTAATGGAAATCCATATTGACCGTTTCCACGTCAAATCCAGTACCTGGTACTTTAAGCCCAAACTTTAGTAAGACCCCCTCATTTGGTTGTATCCTGAAAACCAACATGTTTTGTGAGTTAGTCACCCGACTCTTTTTGAATAGATGATGATGGTTAGGTTTGAAGTGGATCACGACCTCTGATACACGTGTAGGTAAACGTTTACCTGATCGAATATAAAATGGTACATCTGCCCATCTCCAGTTGTCCACAAAAAACTTAAGCGCTACAAATGTCTCTGTTCTGGAATCGGGATTTACACCTTCCTCTTCCCGATAACCAGGCATATGCTGATTTCTTATGTGAGATTCCAGGTATTGTCCTCTAATGACGTGCTTTTTGATCTTATCTAGAGGTATAGGTCGAAGCGCCTGAAAGAGCTTTACCTTTTCATTTCTAATAGCATTGGCATCCATTCTGGCAGGAGGCTCCATCGCAACGAGAGAGACTAGTTGGAGCAAATGATTTTGTACCATGTCGCGTAGCGCTCCTGCGCCATCGTAGTATCCTCCTCTTTTCTCAACTCCGACGCTTTCTGCGGAGGTGATCTCCACCCGATGAATATAATTTCTATTCCATAGGGGTTCGAAAATACTGTTTGCAAAACGAGTGACGAGCAAGTTTTGCACCGTTTCCTTACCAAGATAGTGGTCTATTCTGTAGATCTGATCCTCTTTGAAGCAACCTAGAAGTTCTCTATTCAAGGCTAATGCAGACTGCAAGTCGTAGCCAAATGGCTTCTCAATAATGAGCCTTTTCCATCCATCATCTTCATGACTAAGACCAATGTGCGCAAGGCTTTTAGCAATGGTAGCATAGAGGCTAGGAGGGGTAGAAAGGTAAAAGATGCAATTCTGCTTTGATTTCGTCGGCCCGGACATATTGGCCAACCGGTCTTTGAGGGCACCGTAAGTCGAGGTATCAGACGTATCGATGGACTGGTAGTGTATCAAATCGGCGAATGCGGTCCTTTTCTCAGCAGATATATCGTCTTTTAAATGAGGATTGTCGTAAACAGCCTTTTTTCGATAATCTTCATCTGAGTATGCAGTTCGACTCACTCCGATGATCTTATAGTTTTCTGGTAGATAGTCTCGACAAAAGAGGTTGAATACTGCAGGAATCAGTTTTCGTATGGTCAGGTCACCGGAGGCACCAAAAATGATCAGCACCTGGTCTTCAATTTTCTTCATCTTTAGATAGGAATAGTCGGCTTTTGATTAAATAATATCCTATTTTCGATCGCGCAACGAATCTACGACAAGATAGCAACTAACAACATTTTATTGGAAGATTTAAATTATTCATAACAGATATGGCAGGAAATTATGACTTTGGATTGGTGGGTTTAGGTGTGATGGGTCGAAACTTTATCCTCAATGTAGCTGACCACGAGTTTTCAGCTTTTGGATTAGACACAGACGAGGAGAAGGTGTCTGCGTTGAAAGAAGAGGGTGCTGGAAAACCCGTAGATGGCACTACTGATAAAAAGGCTTTCGTCTCGCAGTTGAAAACGCCCCGAAAGATCATGTTGCTGGTACCTGCCGGAGGCCCTGTGGATGCTGTGATTCAGGACTTACTGCCTCTGCTGGATCAAGGTGATCTGATCATTGACGGTGGCAACTCCTTTTTCGAAGATACTGATCGGCGTTATGAGTCTCTCCATGCCAAAGGCATCAAGTTCATTGGGTCGGGTGTTTCTGGCGGAGCGAAAGGAGCCAGGTTTGGGCCAAGTATCATGCCTGGCGGTGATCCGGAGGCTTATGCGTTGGTGAAACCAATATTTGAAGCTGTATCTGCTAAAGTGAGTGGGGAGCCTTGTGTAGCTCATATGGGTCAAAAGTCAGCAGGCAATTATGTGAAAATGGTCCATAATGGTATTGAATATGGACTTATGCAGCTCATATCTGAGTTGTATGGGGTTATGAAAACGGGACTTGGGTATTCTAATGAGCAGCTTCAAAAAACTTTTGAGGATTGGAATGGAGGTAGATTGCAGTCCTTTCTCGTCGAGATCACCGCGGAGATCTTTGCAAAGAGCGATGATTTGGCGGAAGGTCTGCTGGTAGATCAGATATTGGACAAAGCCAAGCAAAAAGGAACAGGAAAATGGACCTCCCAAAATGCTATGGATCTTGGGATCCCGATTCCCTCTATTGACTCTGCTGTCAGTATGCGTGCTATTTCTGCCGTAAAAGGTACCCGAAAACGGGCTCAAGCGCTTTATGGGGAACAGCGGGCAGCGGCTTTGGATATCTCTACCGAAGAGCTTGAAAGTGCATTATATTTTGCCTTCATCGTAACCTACGCTCAAGGTATGAGTCAGTTAGCTGCTGCCAACAAAGAATATGGTTATGAGTCAGATCTGGCCACCATTTCCAAGATTTGGCGTGGTGGTTGCATTATTCGAGCAGCATTGCTAGAAGATATGTACCAAGCCTATCAACGAAATGCTGATTTGGAAAATCTGCTGCTGGATGTTGAGTTTGTTAAGAAAGTATCTGAGAGTGTTCTTTCAGCAAGGAAAGTACTAGGGTTTGCCGTAGCTAATGGCATACCCGCATTGAGTCTGGGAGCTTCCGTAGGCTATTTTGATGCTTTTAAGTCAGGTCGTCTACCACTCAATCTCATCCAGGCACAGCGAGATCATTTTGGCTCTCACACTTACGAGCGAGTCGACAAGGAAGGAATCTTTCAT
>JAHCMJ010000051.1 GCA_019192485.1 Cyclobacteriaceae bacterium HetDA_MAG_MS6
GATTCAAGATTGCTAAGAAGTATCATGACCGTGACCACTCCTAAATAAGCCATGTTAATAAATTGAAATTTTAACTTCATAAAATCAGGAGTCTTTTAATTAATGCATTCTTCGTCGTATTTACCCTTGACTAGTACACTGTAAGAGGTCAAAGGAAGTGTAGAAATTGTGCTTTTGAAAGAAATGCTAACCATAGTTTTTTAATAGTAAGCCTCAAAATCCCCTTAAAATGAACGTGAAGAGATTGTGATATGGGTAATGTGTTTTTTTTGCTAACCATTTGCTAACCCCATATCTAAGGAAAAGGATTGAGTTTTCTCTTACTTCGAAACTTCATTTCATTCGTAGAAAGGATTGGTTCGAAAGCTAAGACGTGGGGCTAATTCATTTTCAGGAAAGATAAGTAATTGAAGAATATGCAAGTGTCATTCGGCCATGCCTTGAAGAAAACACAAGTCCTCAGTTGAGAAAAGCATTTGATTCAAAAAAAATTGGCGGTTGAAACAGCCTTACTTGGCGGTAGCTGTTTTGGAGACCCGGATTTCGATCCGGGTTTTTTTATGCTAAAAAACGGATCAATCATCTACAAACCGTATACAGTGACAAATCTGAATCTATTTCAACAATCCGGTTGATTGTGCCAAACTACATTTGGATACCCATCTGGATATACTATTAACCTCACTGACACATGAAGTGAGATACTAAGGAAAACCTTACATCGATATTATTCAGTTAAGGTTTACTATAAAGAGCCTCTGGGAGGGGGGCTCTTTTTTATACACCGGCCCTTTTTGACCTAATAGCAAGTAATATCCCACTGTTGATCAAGTTTTTTGCGATCGGCTCCTCGTATTCTTCCACTTTTAGTCGCATTCAGATATCTTCCGGTCTCCATATTTTTAAATAGAAATCGAGAGCTTTCTACCGGGATCATTTCCCATTGTTGATCAAAATCTTGGTTGGCAGAGAAGTCCACTCGATCAGGTTCGAAGTCATAATCCAGATTTTTTCCATTGCCGATCGATTGTATTAATACGACATCATTGTCTTTGGTAGATTTGTTAACAAAAATGAGTTTCCAACCGGAAGATGTTTCATGACTTATAACATTGTTTTCAACAGTTTGATGTAAGTAGTCGCCAAATCCTACATTTTTGATTTTAACTACCTTGCAATTGTCACAAATGCCTACTTCCAAAATCTCAAGTGCCCGATTCACCAGGCCGTCCCAATATGTCGTAAAGTTTTCTTTAGTCAGGTGAATAACTTCATCAGGTTGCGCGGGATTACCCTCCAACACTTCTCCATTGGGTCGAATAGTATGGCCTATGGACCATCCGTACCTTAATAACATGGAGTGATCTTTTGGACAGGACAAATCCTCGTAATACTCCCAGGTATTGCTAAAACCTCCAGTCGGATATCCTATAGTCGGCATGATATCATTATCTACGATCATGGCCATCAGTTGGTCAAGGTTAGAGCCTCCCTTGGACGAAAATACCCCGACTTTTTGACCTGTGAAATAAAGAGGGCTTGGCTGCATAATACCATCAGAACCTCTGCCAAAATACCTCAACTTGAATGGTTCATTACTGGTATAATCGCGATTAGCTTTATTCGCATCGTCAATCCAGGTTTTAATCTTTGTAGACCTTGTTTTAGCGAAATCAAGAGAGGCATCACTGATTTTTAGATTTCCAAAAGTGGTTTTAAACGGTCTATCGGAGAGTACTTGTACGACCTTGGGAGCACCAGAACCTCCACCACTGAATGGTGCGAAGAATATTATTTTTGAGTTAAGGTATCCTTCTCTATTGGCAAAACTCAGAAGAGCATTTAGGTCCTCATCCAGGTATTTGTTGTTCAAATCCAGCCAATTGATCAGCAAAACTTTTTCCGGGCAGTTGGTGGCGTATAGATCAAAGTTTTTTTGTTGCAATACTTGATCAAATTTTGGGAAAGTAGGTTTCCCGATGTTTGTCCATCTCTTAGGTTTACCTGAGTACGGAAGTCTTTGATCATAGACTTTACCACTCGCCGAACGCAGCGTATAGGTGACGGTATTACCATCATAAAGTGGCGGGTCGAATAGATCGTATCTTTTGCCGAGTGCTTTGGAGGCTTGCCATCTAAGCCCATTATTAGTTGAGAAAGAGAGGTTAGGCTTGAGCATTTTCAGATACTTTTCGATTTCTATCCCATTTACTGCAATCAGTTCATCACCTAATGTGACTGATCTTGTCAATGTGGAACTCACATCTTTGTCAGAGACAAAGAAGCTATGAGTATTTTCAGAAAAGTCGGGAGTGAATTTTAGAAGGCTTTGTACCTTGTCGTCTTTATAATTGAGTCCACCTATTACCTGGGAGATTGTTAGATGTCTGTCATTCCTCAGATTGCTTAATTTCAATAGCGCACGTGCTAACTTTTGATCCGTATCTGCATCCCTAAAAGCTGTTCGAAGTTTCTCGGCTTTCGAAATGTATTGAGTTTGATCCAATTTATAGGGCGACCATGCTTCTCTGGAAACAGTGTTTTGAACGATACGCTCAAAGAGCTTTTCCCTTTCATCCGGAGATAGACACTGAGCGGTGACAGGCACCCGACAAAACAAGACTATTGAAACTAATACCAAAAAGCTTTTCATAGGAGTTAATTTTCTACCCATTAAGATAGAATAACTCATGAAATTGAACGAAATGCCTAGCTGATTTAGACTCTATCTAGTCCTCCCAAAAGTTTACTTTTTCAATACCATGAAACTGACAAAACCCTTCTCATGGTCCGTAAAATCCTGTACTTCCATCATGATCTTATATCTTCCTGATTTGGCAGGTGAAAACTGATATCCTATTACATTTTCCTCATTTTCAAATGCGACTAGCTCAATCATTTTTGACTTTTTGATATTCTTGATCGCCAACTCTAAATCCGCAATGTCATCATCACCTCTGGCAATGAGTTGGTAAGTCACATTAGCCTCTAATTTAAGGTTTACCTCTTGTCGACTATGCTCACTGTCAAACTCTGTGATGATCTGAGACCGGAAGTGATAGCCTTTCTTTTCCTGTTCCTTTAGGTAGCTACTATTCGCTTGTTGGATGTCATCAATGGATGCTTTGGAAAAGGCAGCGAACGAAATCAAAATAACGGCGAGACATATGGCTTGTTTCATAGCGTGTGATTTAGATTAAATGTATTGCAATTGAATTTGATAGTATTACTATCTATATGTAACAAAAACTTTCAGGAAGTGTTTTCTGATGCACTAAAAAATGAGTTTAATGTCATTAACGTCATCTGTATACTAGTTGTAGACAGCATAACAACGTTCTAGATCTGCGGTTTATTGAGCTTTGACCTGATAAACCAATGTCTAGTATGAAAACTAAAACCACATTTTTTTCTGTTGATAATCAATACTCCATTTTTGGCTCGCGTCTTCTTGCACTTCTCATGGTCGCAATAGTGGTTTCTTGCTCCGATGATGATGTCGCAAAAGATTCGGAGTTTATAGATCAAGTGGCGCAAGGAAAAATCAAGGGAGCCGACTTTGAGGCAGGCACTTATAGCAGAGCTGAGGAAGCCGATAATCAGACAAACCTTTATTTTTCCATAAGAGACAAAGGTGCTGTTTATGACAATCCTTGTGGCTTCCACGGGTTCGACGGCAGTGGAGAGATCCGGTTTACTGTCCCAAACCAAACAGGTCTCTATAAGCTTGGAGCCGAATCTGATGAAAATAGAAAAGTGAGTCTTTACCACTCGGGATCAAATTCAACTACCTCAGTAAGTAGCGGATCCATTCAGATAACATCTATATCAGAACAGACGATTTCTGGTAAAATAGCTGTGACGCTAGATGAGGATAACACCATAAACGGAAACTTTAATGCGGCTTTTTGCAAGCCTTGACAGTTACTTTAAAAAGGGGATGTAATATCCCTAATCAATTTTTGCTCTGTAAGCCTGTTCTCGACTGCTGTGTCAGGACGGGCTTATTTTTGGCCATTGCTGTTTCCTGTAGAAACATTAAACACAAGCTTTCGAAGTAAGTTGGTGTGTTTAGTTACGTTACACTGCTTACACCTATTCTATATATAAGGAGATTAAGTAGACGTTTTGTAGCCTCCAAGGATGATCAGATGCCCAAACATTGACCTATCATTACTGCTCGAAGAACTGTAACCAAAAAAACATGAAATGATGAAAAATGTTGTTTTAACGATCAATCTGCTGTTGCTTATCTCATGTTCGAAAACTGATGATGATTCTGGACGGCTCAGGGAGTACGTCACTGCTAAAATTGATGCAGGAAGTATCTCATTTGATACGGAGTCGATGTCAGGTCGATTGGCTGATAACCCTTTTCAGTTACCCAGTTTGATATATATCCGCATTGATTACGTAGGTTCGACTTATAGTAATGTTCAAGAGTACAGAGGGATTTTTGACCATATCCCAACCGGAGTAGAGCTGCAACTTTTACGCGATGAACCATATAGCATTGAGGTGAAAACGATTGCCCCCTCATGGACGGGAGCTTATGGTGGATACGCAATGGATGGAGATGATGTGAACAATGATTTTTCTGCCTACTACATAGGTTCTATAAAGTCTAATACCAGCGTGGTTTATATACATGCAGATAGCAGCGAAACCTCAACACAGTTCAACCCAGAGCTAGATATTTACTATGGTCATGAAAACTTCAGTGTTTCCAATGATGACGAAAACATCGAAATTTCTATTGAACGGAAAGTTTTTGGAGTGGAACTTGATGTTCAGGGTATTGACCCCGGTATCATTGATGTAGACCTTAATACGATTTATCATTCATCCATGGCCATGGAGTATCCTGCAGATAACTTTCTCTACAAAGAATTTGCAATACGTGCTAATGGTATGGATCAATATGACCCTGTTGATAGTATAAATACACGTATTGTCTACAAGACAGATGAAGAGTCGTTGGAGTATGTTTTGTTTCAAGGCCAAATAGGTTATGAGCGTAACAAGATTATGCGGATTGAAATTAACAATCCTGATATTAATCTGACAGATACTGTAGCTACTGGTAATCTAGTTCCGGATTGGATATCATTTAATCAGGAGCCCATGACTCGTGGTGATACATTAATCATTGACTAAGATGATTTCCGCCAATTCTCAAAGATACGAGATGCTTGATGGGATTTTGGAGACGGTGCCTGTTCCGTCTCCATTTCCTTAGCTAATGAGTGGGTTGGGTAGCAAGATTCAGAGTAGGTGGTTTGCCGGAAATGTGCAACTTAGAATAGGAAGATGCTAGTCACACTTAGTGTGTCCGCAACTCTTGCAGTGTAGACAGCCTTCTTCATATACCAGTCCATCAGGATCACCACACTCCGGGCAGTTGTGGCCTTTTGCCTTTGTGCCATCTGGTACGAACCTTCTAAGTGTTCTGGCTACACCATTTTTCCAAGTATTGATGGATTGGTCATATAGATTCAATTTGTCGACAAGGTCAACCACCTGCTGGATGGGCATTCCGTGTCGAAGTACACCGGAAATTAGCTTCGCATAGTTCCAATATTCCTTGTTAAATGATCGAGACAGGCCTTCAACGGTTACCCGGTACCCATCTTTATCCAAAAATTGAAAATCGTATCTACTCTTGCCTTTAGCGTTTCGTTTTTTAATCACCCATCCTTTGGTGACCCAGGATGCAAGATGAAATGAGTCTTCTGCTTTTCCTGTGAATATTTCATATGGCTTTTGGTTGAGTAACCCGACGACTGCCATCCACTTTTCATTATTGTTCTGAAACCGAATGACTTCGGCTTCCAATTTTTTGGGTCTACTAGGTGCTTGCGTTTCCCTGATTTCACTCGTTCCGCAAGGTTTCTCTTTTTGAGTAGAAATGAGCACACCGTCTCTGGAACCATCTCTGTATACGGTGATGCCTTTCAATCCCTTTTGCCAGGCTGCCATATATATGTTTGCTACCATCTCCTTACTCACATTGTTGGCTAGGTTGATCGTGGAGCTGATCGAGTGCGTGACATATTTTTGGACTTCAGCCTGAATATTTAGTCGCTGCTTCCAGTCAATTTCTGATGCAGTCGCACCCGCATAAGGACTTTTATTTTCATCCGTTTCGCCAGTCACTTGCATCCAAGATTTAAGCTTTGGGTGGTACACGGTGAATTCTTCCCAGGCATCTCCCAAACTATCAACGAAGTCTGTTTTTTGGTTATTGGTTTCACTTACTTTTCTTCTCCTTTTGTAGGAAGTAAGAAATATGGGTTCTATGCCAGAAGAAGTCTGTGCTAATAAACTCAGAGATCCAGTAGGGGCGACAGTGCTAATGGAAATATTTCTCCTGCCATGTTTCATCATTCTTCCATGCAACATTGGAAACTCCTCCGCTAGCATTTTCACAAAATCAGAAGTCTGTTCAATTTCAGGATCAAAATCCTGAAACGCTCCACGTTCGATGGCCATATCGATGGAGCTATCAAATTCAGCCTGGCATTTCACCTTCATGATCTTTCTGATTTTGGCAATAGATTTGTCAGAATCGAACTTCAACCCAATAGCGGCCATAGCATCTGCTAAAGCAGTGAACCCCAAGCCCGTTCTTCTACCTTTTCTTCCGGTGTCTTTAAGTAATTGCCAAGTATCCAGTTCTATTTTCTTAATATGATCAGGTTCCGGATCATGATGGATCTTACTGATGATTCGGTCTACAGCCTGGAGCTCCAGGTCTACGAGATCATCCATCAATCTTTGTGCTTCATAAGTGACCTTATAGAATTTGTCAAAGTCAAAAGAGGATTTTGCGGTAAATGGATTTTTGACGAAGCTGAAGAGATTTAGAGCGATGAGCCGACAGCTGTCCCCACCTTGCATAGCAATTTCTGAACAGGGGTTAGTCGAAACATTTTTGAATTCGGGATAGACTGAAGAGGTAGAGTAGCGATGCTGTCTATCCCAAAAGATCAATCCTGGTTCTGCGGTATTGTGCGCGCACTCAATGATTGACTGCCAGAGTTTTTTTGCTTTAATAGTCTTAGTGATTTTAGGAGAACTGGACGCTATAGGCCACCTTAATAAAAAGCTTTTATCCTTATTGATGGCTTCCATAAATTCATCAGACAACCGAACTGAGATATTGGCTCCTGTGATCTTCGTCAGGTCTTGTTTGATTTTGATAAACTCTTCGATATCGGGATGAGCAATATCCATGGTAATCATTAGGGCACCCCTTCTACCATGCTGTGCCACCTCTCTGGTCGTATTAGAAAAACGTTCCATGAATGATACGGCTCCGGTAGTGGTCATAGCGGCGTTGGAAACAACAGAGCCTGCCGGTCTTAGATTTGAAATGTCGATGCCTACACCACACCTCCTCTTGAAAAGCTGTACCAACTCCTGATCGGTATGTAGAATGCCACTGTATGAATCAAATATTTCTGGCATAACCACACAATTGGATAGCGAAGCCAAAGTATGCGGATTGCCTAGTCCGGACATGACGCCACCTTGCGGAATGACATACTTGAAATCCTTGAAAAACTCGAATATCTGTTTTTCTATCAGAGACTTTCTCGTTTGGCCATAGTTGGAAAGGTTTTCGTGATCCTGGCTTTGGGGGGATAAACCGCCATAAGCTTTTTCAATAGTTATGAAAGCTTTGGCCAGTCGATGGTGCATATCTGTCGGACTACTTTCAAGAAAATCTCCCTCAATATTCTTCAGGGCATACTTACTCATCCAAGTGGTTGCTGCCAGCTCATCTCCATCGAAGTATTTAAGGCAGTTGTCCAGCACATCGTCCTAGTCAAATGTTGGAGTGGGGGATGGTTTTGCCTCTATTGGATCAAGTGTCTCTGTTTCTGTAAGCATGTGGTTTCAGGTTTATGTATCAGATGAGTTCATTTAAATGCCACAATAGATTCTCCTGTCCTTACGTCCTGACAAAGCTGAGCTATCGTCTTATGGCTTAATACTTCCTTAATTCCTGACTTTATTTCCGCGTACTTGAAGTGTATGGGGCAAGGAGAATTATCAGAGCACATTTTCAGGCCGATACCGCATCGATCAAAAATATGAGTCCCGTCTATTGCTTGCACCACCTTGAGAAGTGTCAACTTATCTGATGGTGTTTTCAAAGAAAAACCACCTCCAGGCCCCTTTATGGAGATCAGAATATTGGATTTGACAAGTTGCTGTAACACTTTGCTTAGAAAATGCAGAGGTACACCTTGATCCTCTGATATGGCTTTTAAGCCCACCGCCTGACTGGAGGTCGCATGCAGGGAGATATGCAGAACGGCTTGCAATGCATATTCACATGATCTTGAAAACATATATAAAGGGAAGTAAGAATTCTTTAACAAGAATAAGATATTTAGACCTAAATATCTATTATTAGAAGAAGACTAAAATCAGGCTTGTTCCAATCTTATACTATTGAAAGATACTGTCAAGAGTTTAAGCAGCTATCATTTTTAAAGCCATGTCCGTCTTTATCTATTTTGTAGACGAATTGTAGCTGACTCAGCCTATCACTCGTCCATTTCCAACCACCACCTTTTTGAAATTTGTGCCAGTTTTTTTTTCGTCAATTGAACCACTTTATCTGCCGCTTATCAATCAGGAACACACATGATTACTCCAGATCTCAACTGGATATCTATCCTCAATTATGTCAATATGGGTATCGTATTGGCTTACCTGATATCCTCTATCGTGATTTTTGCCAGGCACTTTTTGAAAGCAAAGTGTACTTCATTCTTAAGCTTTCACCTTTTCACCATTGGCTGGGTAATGATCCATGTCATTGCCTTTTACAATAGGCAGTTGATCTATGAGCCGTGGCTTACTCAAATACATCTGTTTGCTGCATATGCCATCGCACCTTCCTTGTATTTATATGTGATCAAGTCTTTTCATGCCGACTTTTCGCTGAGTTTCAAGGATTTGATACACTACTTACCTGCGGTGTTGAGTGTATTTCTGATCGTTCCCTTTTGTTTGTTAAGCGAGGCTGATCAGGTACAATTTGCTAAAAACCTATATCGCCCCAATCATCCATATGTGAGGGTTCAGGTTTGCTTATTTTTTATTCAGCAGTTAGCTTATCTGATCTTATCGATCCGACGCACCCGCGTATTTCACTATGAGCTCAAACAATACGATAGAGCATATCAGAATACTTTCAATTTTGCGAGGCTTTTGACTCTGGTCACTGTGGCACAATTGGGGGCCATCTCTGTTCCAGTATTGGTGTCTTATAGTACACGCACTGCACTATTTATCCCTATGATGATGATCCCCAAACTCTGGATCATTTGTCAAAACTGTATAAAGAGCGGTCATGTACTGCAAGGTGTTTCAGGCTGGAAATCCCACATAACAAAAACGACTACCGATACTGATCTTCAATCTGACACTTTACATGAACTGGGACGCTTGATTAAATTAGTTGAAGCCGAAAAACTTTATAAAGATGTAGGGCTGAGCTTGCACAAGCTGGCAGATCAATTGGGAACCAAGTCGTATCTGCTCTCTATTTATCTAAAAAGGGAAATGAACACCAACTTTTACAACTACATCAACGGCCTGAGAGTAGCAGAGGCAAAAAGACTTTTGCAGTCTGATATGAATAAAGATTATACACTTGAATATCTAGGGCAATTAGCTGGGTTTAGAAGTAAGTCGGTCTTCTTTACTCGGTTTAAAAAACTGGCCGGAGTGACTCCACAACAATGGGCTAACAGCACGAAAGACGATGTTTGAAGCTTAGATACTAGGTTTCTGGTATGGATTGTCTGATCCGAACTCTAATCCAATTTCAAACTACATCAATCTAGATCCAATAGGACTGCTTTACGGTGACAAATAGCATAAGATCACCGTGCAATACTTATCGCCTACAAAAACAGTATTGGTTTGTTTTCTATTATCCTCGATATCTTCTTACGCTAAAAACATGGCTTTTAGCACTGATACAGCGTTTAAAGATGGTCACAAAAATGACCGGATTTCTAGCCGGAATATAGAAGATGGGTGGCTTCTAATTCCAGCGGATAATGTTCAATTTTTGGAAATAGTAGTAGCTAGTTTGAGGACCCGCAATGAACCATATTGCAATATTCGTATCTACTGGAAATTTATGAGTGACTTCTCAAATCGATTTCAGTTTGGGAAGCATAACTCTTCAATCAATTTTCCGGTTCTTTTCAGATCATCTCTATCAGATCTGGCAATCTTCATCAAACCATTTCCCTGAATAGCCTCATAGAGTAAAGTCTATGACCCATTTGCATTGAGTAATATGGTGTTTCATGAGGTCTAGGAAATATTGACGTTCGAGTGAGTAATATTCGAATAAACATAACTGACCTCATATCTTATGGAGCTAGATATGAATGGGCTATTGAAGAAAACCAAAATTGTCAAAAGAGACTAGCCTTTGTCCGACAATGTCTAATTACTCAAAACGAGTCCTTTTTATCTCTATTCTCAATTGATGATTCCCAGGGCGTACGGTCAGGTACATCTTCAATTTTGGCATCACTGTCCGACCCTCATCGTCCAGATTGGGATTCTCGAATGATTAGCGACGTCCTCAGCTGTACTGCCTCCAAAGAAATGTGCGCGTCCCGTTCGGCCATGAGTAGCCATGGCTATTAGTCCGCATTGATTTTTTTCGGCAAACTCTAGTATACCCAAATCAGCAAACTCTGCTTCAGATGTATTCAAGGTGAAATTCTCCAATTGATTGCGTTCCTGAAAAGCTTTAAGTTGTTTCTGCGCTTCTTCTTCACCTAAAAAATTATAAGGAGTTTTTACACGAACGACATGTATGTTGACACCAAGTAAGGCCTGCAATTGCTGAATTTCTTTGACGACTACATCTTGTTCAGGAGTCAAGTCAGAGGCCAGCGCCAGGCTTTTCATTTCGTTGAGGTTTACCCCTCCCTTTACTGTGATAACAGGGCACTCGGCATGGCGAATGACGCGCTCGGCATTCGACCCAAGGAATATCTCGGAGAGACCGGAGGCTCCTTTGGACCCGATGACAACCAGGTCAACATTTTGATCGCTGATTGTCTTACTGATGTGAACATACGGATTGCCAAAAATGAGTCTTGATGCAGCTTGTACCGCTTTGGCTTTAAGTTGCTTGACCAGTTCGTCCAGTTTTTGTTTGCTGCTATTGATCAACTGCGTTTGATATACCTGATCAAAAGTGTAGTCAAGGTGTATTTCGCCCATGACGCTGTAGGAGCCATATGGTATCTCCAGCACATGGAGTAAAATGATTTCAGCATCGAGTTTTTCAGCAAGCTGGGCCGCGAGATCGACGGCGTTTTGAGCTTCCTGTGAAAAATCCGTAGGGACAAGTAGTTTTTTCATCCTGAAGTATTTTAAGTTCAATTAAAAGGTTTTAAAGTCAATTTGAATTGACTATTGTCAAAGATGAAAATGACTTATGTTACACTAGAGAGGTGAGGTTTTGCTTGGAACGAACTTATTTCTCGATTAGATGTTATCAACTTTGAAAATTAGTACAGCATGAGTAACGCTATTAAACGTATCCATCCGCTTGGTTTTCCGTGGGAGACCCAAGATCCCTTTCTTTTTTGCGTGTATCACCTTGATGATTATCCAAAGGGTAACGATCAAATGGGGCCTCAGGCTTCTCTGGAAGGACGAAATATAGGCAATGATTTCACTGTCAAGGACGGGTGGAGAATGTATCATGGAGATACTGTTCCGGGCTTTCCTCAGCATCCTCATCGTGGTTTTGAGACGATTACCATCGTCGAAAAAGGCCTGGTTGACCATGCCGACTCTATGGGAGCAGCGGGCCGATTTGGTAATGGCGATGTCCAATGGATGACGGCAGGAAGGGGAGTTTTACATTCTGAGATGTTTCCCCTCCTCCAAAAGGATGAAGGCAACCCTCTACTACTTTTTCAGATATGGCTAAATCTCCCAGCTAAAAGCAAGTTTGTAGAGCCACATTTCAAAATGCTGTGGAATGATCTAATTGACAATTACGAGTATAAAGACGAAAAAGGCTCACGAACCAGGGTGAAAGTCATCGCGGGAAAAATAGCTGAAACGCAAGCTCCGGTTCCAGCTCCTGACTCGTGGGCAGCCGAACCTGACAATGAAGTAGCTATCTGGATCATTAAAATGGACAAGAACGCTAGCTGGACGCTGCCGGCTGCTAGCGCTGAGGTAAACCGGTCGTTATATTTCTTCCGAGGGGACCAGTTACAAATTTCAGGCAGTACTATTCATCAGGAACATGGTGTCGTTTTGCATCCTGATATGGAGACGATCATTGAAAATGGCAATGAAGAAGCCCACATGCTTTTACTTCAAGGCAAGCCCATTGGGGAGCCTGTGGTGCAGTACGGCCCTTTTGTGATGAATTCTCAGCAGGAAATACAGGATACCATGCGAGATTATCAAAGAACACAGTTTGGTGGTTGGCCATGGCCCAAAAATGACCAAGTCCATAGTAGAGAGAGCGGGAGGTTTGCAAAGCATGCTGATGGCAAGGAGGAGTTGAAGTAGGGTAAGGCCCCAATCTTTTGAAGCCAAAATCGCACACCATTCAACGTATGCGCATCCGCTATAAGACGGAAGGCTATCCGTTATGCGGTGGAAGGCTATCCGTTGCGCAACGGAAGGCTATGCATTTGGTGATAGATGCGCGTCCACTAGACCATGAGGGGTGAAGCACAAATGACTTTTGTAGAACTGATCCCTCATCAGCACTTACAATAGTGTTGTGAATAGTAATATGTCTATTTTTTTTTGGATTTTATGAATAGTTATATTTACGCCGGTTAAAACAAATCGCTAAACAAATACTTGTATGATCAAATTATGGAAAACTTGGGGCATCATGTTGATGTTCCTTTTTGTAGCTTCTTGCGGGGATGACGAAGAAGCCAATCCGGAATCGGGACTCAATGATGTCGAGTTCAGTTTTTCAGCAGGGGATTCGCCAATAGATGTTCCTACAGCACTTGCTCAATCACAAGATCCCAATGCACTTCAAGTAGCCATATGGCTTCAAACTGCTAACAGCATGAGTGCATGGTTAGGAAGTTTTCAAGTACCCAGCGGGGCAGAGACTTCTTCTGACCCTATCGTTGCAGGAAGTGCAAGGGTAGAGGCAGACGAGGTGTTGGTTTACACCTGGACCTCGGATGATGGCTTGGGTGGTACGGTAACCGTGGCCTATCAGATTGCTGAACTATCAGATAAATATACTTTTGAAGTATTTTGGAAGTTAGGTGAGGGTGACTTTGAACGATTCATTTATGCTGAAGAGTCTAAAGGGGAACTGAAGAATGGGTTCATGGAAATCTACATCGCAGGCTTAGGAGAGGACGTCGTTGCTGACGAGTACTTTTTCAAATTTGAATGGTCAGAAGATAGTGCTGGTAATTTCACCTTTGCCATGACCGATTCTGATGATGGTTTTGAGCTGGCGATCACCGCGAATGCGGATGGTTCAGGTAGCCTTATCGTGGAATACGATGGCACCAAGTCCTATGAGGCTACATGGAGCGCTGACGGTACTTCTGGTACTTACGCAACTTATGATTTCGATGGCAATTTGACGGGCTCAGGTACCTGGACTGCCTAAAGGCGTTTTTACGCTTTATAACAATATTAAGGGCTTGTCATATTGACAAGCCCTTTTTGCTGGTTCACTTTTAGGCTTTACTCAGACCAGACCATCTTCATTAAGTTTAGTACTTAACCTAACTAAATATCTATGGAGAATATCATTTACATCATTGCCATCGTCTGCGCTGTCTGGGTCATTTTCGATGTCTGGACTAAACAAAAGATGAGTGCAGGGAGCAAAGCCCTGTGGACCGTTTTTGCCCTATTTTTCAGTATTATCACGGCAATTGTATATTATTTCATGAAGAAAAAGTAGCTGTACAGCGGTGACCGGACCGACCACTTGACAATACAGGTAAGGAGGTTCGCTTAAAAAACGAACCTCCTCAAGATTACAACTATTACCTAGTGTCTGATTAGCAAATTGCTGACTTCCGGTTCAGCACTTTCTGCAGTATACAATTGCATCTGATAGAGTCCGTTCTCTAGATGATTAATGGATATTCTCTCTGGATCGGTTGCGCTCAGAACAACCTCTCCCAGACTATTTGTGATCAATACTTTTCGGATTGACTTACCGTCACGTTTTGAGATATTCACAAAATCAGCGGCGGGATTGGGGTAAAAACTAGATATTGACTTGGTTTTGAAAGGTGGCTTTATATCGACTAGTGGAGAAAGGTTTCGGATATAGACATAATCTCCATCATCTACGTATCCAAAATAGTTAGGTGATCCGGTAACAATGTGATCTCCATCGGTGGAACAAGTTACTGCGTAACCGAAACCATCATATGTATTTAGTCCTGTTTGTACCTCCAAAATGTCCCAGTCATTAGTGAGATCATTGAAATCGTAAACATGAGTTCTGCCTGAGCCTTCGCATAGTCCATTTCCCAGGGCAAGACGACTGGCGTCCCCACTAAAACTGATAGCTTGAAAACCCTTATCGGCAGCGTAGCAGGGAATACCGTAGCCTATTCGGGCCTCAAGGTTCCAGCTGGGGATACTGTTGGGGTCATAGCGATGAACAAAGGCATCATGATAAGTGTTAGCGAGGGTAACGAGTTTTAGCGTACCATCGGCTGTCAAAGCGATATCAACTGCTGTTCCAAACCCATAAGGAACCTTAGCTATAGGAAGCTCCGAACCCAGAACGGCACCTTGATATGAGGCTCCATTGTCCAAGTCATATATGTGTACGCCTCCTTCCTCGATGTCATTTCCACCAATGGCATCTGGGAAACCTACAGCCATGTACCGTCCATTTTTAGTAAGTGCCAGACCTGTCCCAAATTCTGACTGCATGTAACCTGTTTTCTGCCCATTTGGCATCAATGCCCAATCTAAAGAGGCGGCGTCCCAGCTAAATGCTCCGGCCATCCCTACATCTTCAAATACCCACCAACCTAAATCTTGGTTGTAAAGTGGAGCGCTTACTGCTATTACATCTCCATCAGCGGACATATCGACTGAGTAACCGGTTCTGGATCCAGTGTTTACTGGCAGTGTTATGGGCTGACCCATCTGATTCCAACTGCCCATTTCATCTCTGCTGAATACCACCGCACGACCTTCCATACTGCCATTACTGGGAGCTCCGGCAATAATTCGATCGCCCGCATCATTCATGCTTAAAGCGTATCCCAGAAGGTCATATTGTACATCACCAGGGATATGAGATTCGAGTACATAACCTCCAGCAACCTGGTCCCATTGGTAGATTCTGATAGCCCCACTGTCTGAAAAGCCGTTACCATCTTCTCTGTGAGAGCCGACAGCAATCACCGTTCCATTTGCATTAGTGGCTACCGTATATCCGAATTCGTTGTATGTCCCTGATCCGTCCACTGGATCAGCCAGTGGATCGTATATTACTTGCGTAAATCCGGAGCGAGTCGAGTAGAAAAAAAAGGCGAGTAAAATTAAGAAGTGTGTTTTCATGTGATTAACGTTTATGGTTTAAATTCTTACTTTAGGTGTACACCTGCAATCGAGCAGAAAAGTGATAAGGAGAGCAGCCAGTCCAATCTTAACTGACTGCTCAATTGTGGATTACTAGTTGAATCGATCACATTGTGGTTAGTAGTTTTCTAGTTATTATTTTGGTAAATTCTTAGAAGCATAGCTTCATAAATGTTTTCGTAGGGGTCTTGGGCCCATTGAGATTCTTGCCATCGACCACCCTGCATTTTCACCCAAACCATGTTGCTAGCTTTGTCCTGCCACCATGTTTCACCGGTAGAGCTTATTACTTCCTCCAGTGAATTTACTTGCTTGTAAACCAGGTAATTGGTTACATTGGATTGTTGCTGAAACAATACTATCGGATCTATACCACCATCAAATTGAACACCTATTATTTGCAAGTGCGTGGTATCTGTTAAATGCTCGCATGTCATTTGAAAATCATTCGGAAGAGGTTCTCCTGGAAATGTCAATTCATAAATCCCCTCCGGGACAGCCGCAAAATCTCTCATATGCCCCAGGCCGCCTACATGATAAGCTGATGGTACATCCCATACTGCGATCTCTTCCAGGTTTTCGTTTAACCTCCTGACATGTATGGCCATGAGGTCAAAATAGTAAGCATCGGAGGGTTTCAATTCGAAACCATGAAAACCAAAGAAAGGTCCAGGCACACTGACGCCTCCAGCAATTTCCGTCCCCAAGTCGATGAGCGTGATTTCCTTACCGTAGGTTAAGAAATCGTCATCATAAACAAAGTAATTGCCTTTTGGCCCCCACAAGCCATGTGGATCCCATAGCGCACTGGAGAAGGTGAAGTAGTCCACTGCTGGTTTCAGCTTGACCCCGGGATGAGATTGGATCATTAAGTTGTTAGGATTTCTGATCTGACCCTTGTCAACCGCTCGTACGTAGTAGTCGTCCGAGGCGAACACTCCCTGACGATCATGGTCGGTAACCGGGAAATTGACCACAATATTGTCTTTCATATTGAAAGCACTATGGTATGTGGCAAAAGCGGCTGGTGAAGCAGAAGCATGAAATTGGAAGTCCGCAATAGGGGGACGGCCGGTTTCGTTCATTAAGTGGTTCAAACTGGTACCAACGACCAAACTTCTTTCGATGACCCCATTGGCACCTGAACCAGCAAAGAATCTCCCACAGTTATCTGCCGAGACCACTTCGTATATATCGGTGTAGGGTGCACGATCCCAAGCACCGTTGTCCATATTTTTCCAGGTTTTGTATCTTGACAAAGCGAAGCGCTGAAGGGTTTCGGAAGCATTGTTTCCTCTTCCGTCGCTTGTAGACCAATATTGTAAAGGCGAGGTGGTTCCGTCATTTTCGACCTCTACATCATCGAGGTGAATACCATCATTTCTGTTGGAGTGAGCGGTGTTGTTATCGAAAACACCAAACCTAATCCTGTTAGGCGCCATGATGATTCCGTCTTCGGCCACTACATTTCGACTATCTCCCCAGGGTGTCGGTGGGAATGCTAGCCAGAAGCCAAAGGTTCTGGAATCAGCAGCAATATTGTTAATGATGGTATTATCAGGGTTGCTGATCCAAAAACAAGATGCTCCCAATTCTCCGGTTTCGTGAAGTTTTAAGGCATGTTCAGGGTTTTGATTGCGGATATGAAGGACCAGGTTGCCGTCTATTACATTTCTTCGTTCCACAGCATCTTCGGTAAAGATCCCATGACCTAGAATGTCATACACGATGTTGTCTTGGACTAGTACACCGTTAGTGCCGTGAATGACAATCCCTCTATTCCTGGAGCTATTGATTGTATTTCTCCTAAAGTATTGACCAGTAGCATCTGCTAAAGTAGCTGATCCCAAGTAGCTAAGCATATGCCAATGAAAGCCATACCTGCGTAACCGCCCTCGTTGTCCAACTCTTTTGAATTCGACTCCTTCAACATGGGCCGTCGCACCCGGCATGATCATGGTATGTGCGCCAAAACCTTCGTCCCGCCAAAGTGCATCATCAGGTGCTTGGATTACAATGTTTCTCGTCAAATTACCTACTTCTGCCCGTTCATCTAGAACCAGGGGTGTGGTCGTGTTCTCGGTATCAGGTACAGGAGGGCTCACAACATTGATATCCGAGAGACTCATACCTTCGGGTGTAGGGTATTGTAAGGCTCCCCATCTATGCGAGTTCAGTCCTTCCGTTAATATAAGGGTCTGACCATCTGCCTGAGACAGACTAACACGTTGCGTAACAGATGCTCCAAAACCTGCTTCGTAATAGTCGGTTGGGGAGATGATTATTTCATCTTCCGCTTGCCAATCTACTGCTTTCTCTAGTTGGATGGAAGTACTTCCGGCAGCAGCTGATGCATTGAGTTTGGTCCAGATCACCTCTGGAGATTGCCCGTGAAGCTCTAGATTTCCGCTCATGACCATGATACCGCGAGTACCCATCTCCATTATATCATTTTCTGTATTTGTATCAGTTAGTGTGATGAGCGCCTGATGCTGATGTGGGGCAGTTTCATAGCCGATCCTTAACGTGCCATGAACCACGATGTAAGACGTGCTTAATGCAAGGTCCTTTTGATCAAATTCCAACGTGCCGTTAATGATCAGTCCGCCAAGCTCCGGTGGCTCTTCATCTAGGATGATGTAATCCTCCGCTGCGATGGTAACTACCTCTCCCGAAGATGGCTTGCTACCTCCCCAGGTGTCAACATGGGACCAGTACTTGACGTTGTCGTTGCTGATGATGGAGATCACCTCTGAGTAGTGTGCATCATCGCAACCCTCCTCGTCAATGCGGGCTCTGAAATATTGTGGTAAGGCAGAGATAGACCATTCGAAGGGGTTAATATCACCGCCATCGATGGGAGTCCAGATCGTATTATCTGTGGATTGTTCCCATTGAATACTTCCTCTGTACTCGTCTGCTTGTAAATTGACTTGATCACCTGGCTGTGCCAGTATTGTCTGTTGCGCATTGCTGGCAGTTAAACTTACAAACCATAATGCGATTAGAATTAAGTATGGATAACTTCTCATTTTACTCGCACTTTTACTTGACGTAACCTGGAATTGTCGATGAAGCGCAGGATATAAATACCTGGAGCGAGTGCTTTCACATCGATCGCCGCTGATCCATGATGTAGAGATGTTTTTCTTAAGACCTTTCCGTTTAGGTTTAATAAGCTTGCGGAGCCAGAATGAGTATTGGACTCTAAATAGAGCACATCAGAAACAGGGTTGGGGTATACCTGAAAAGCTTCTTGCGTGTCAATAGATGTGAGCGCCGGACAGTCTGGTCCTTGGTTTACTTTTACCGTGATCTGATGCGTGGTTTGCCCTACAACATGCAGACTACATAGTAGGAACAATAGGTAAATGCTTGATTTCATGCGATTCCTTATCGTTTTGCTTGACACCAAAGGTCAGCAAGCGCATGAATTTGATCTGGGAATGGTCGTCTACATTTCGTCTACATACTATTCATGGATGGAGAGAACAGGAGGTTAATCCGTCCTTAGGATGACTCAATTGCATCATATAGCTTTGCTAAATCCAGAGAAAGTTTGTTCTCGTCGCCAAAGCCTTTGGTCGAGAGACATACATACGTTCCTCAGAAATGGCCTCCCTTTTTGTGTTACAACCAAAGTATGGTCATATAGGTCAATCAGCTCATCGGCTATGAGTTCATTGATCAACTCCCAGTTAAACCCGATGCCGAATTCATGTAGTTCATCAGAATTCCATGTTGTCGAATTTCGGCACATGAGATCAAGGATACTTGACCGCACAAATAAATCCTCCTGTGTCGAATGATGTCCTCTCGAGATAGGTAGTTCATGTCGATCAATTAAATTATAATAGTCTTCAACGTGCTTGGTATTCTGAGCAAAACCTGACCAGCTGTCGCTAATGGCACTTACACCCAGACCAAGCAATAGTTGGGTATGCGTAGTGGTATAGCCCATGAAATTTCTATGGAGTTTGCCTGTTTGACTTGCTTCGAATAGTTCATCCACCGATAGTGTAAAGTGGTCCATACCTACTTCGCAGTACCCTGCACTTTGCAACGCAGTTTTACCCTCTTGGTAGAAGTTTTGTTTTTGTTGGGCAGAGGGCAGCAAATGTTCAAAAGCCTTTTGAGCTGGTTTGAGTGTCGGAACATGTGCATAGCTATAAAATGCTATTCTGTCAGGCCGGTGCCGCTTAGTAATTTCAATGGTTTGCTTCAACGTATCTATGGTTTGTCCGGGCAAGCCATAGATCAAATCATAGTTAATTGAACGAAAACCATATTGACGTGCTAATTCTGTGCAAGACTCAACTTGTTGCCGGGTTTGCCTACGGTTGATGATTTTTTGTACCTGTGGGTCAAAATCCTGAATACCGAAACTGATTCTGTCAAACCCAAGGCTAGCCAGAACTCGCAGATGTTCTTCTGTTGTATTTGCGGGGTGACCTTCGAGGCTCATATGGGTATTACTAGTGAAAGTGACGTGACGCAATATTCCGGAAATCAGCTTTTTCAGGCTTTCAGGGTGAAAGAATGTCGGAGTGCCGCCACCCAAATGCAACTCCTTGAGTTGTGGTTTTCCAGGAAGTAGTGCCAAATACAGGTCAAACTCGCG
>JAHCMJ010000052.1 GCA_019192485.1 Cyclobacteriaceae bacterium HetDA_MAG_MS6
AATAATTGGAGAAAAAAGTTGAATTTAGAATGGTCCGATAACTAGTAAGGCTTCAACTGTACTTTTAAAAACATTTTTGTTGGTGAACCTAGAAAGTTGAATTACGCACATTTCTTAAATGCTAAGATTGATAGCCTGGCAACATACGATAGTTTATTTCTTGAAAAAATTGATAATGAATTCATTAACCCTAAAGACTTTTTTATTAAGGAAGCACCTTCTTCAGTCAAAACGAGTTATATAGAACTTTTCAGAAGGAATGAGCTTTTAAATAATGATTTGGATTCAATAGCTAAAGCAGCTACATACAATAAGAGGCTATATATTATTTTAAAAAAATGAGGAAAATAGTTTGTTGCATAGCGGTTATATCAATTATATCTCTCATGAACTCGTGTAAGTTGAATAAAATGATTGATTTACCAAGAGATATTGATTGGAGTATAACCCCCAATCAACCGCAAGTTGTAAATGGACTAGTTTATTTCACATTTAATGCATCAATACCTTCCCATAAGATACCTAGCCATGTGAATTACACATTTTTCTTTATTTATAAATATGGTAATTCCTCAGAAATAGTTGGTAGGATACCAGTAATTGGTAGTTTAATCCCTCAAAATAAATCTCAATCTTACAGGGTTTCAGAAGTTATTCAGTTCAGCTATAAAAGAGGCATGGAAAACGGAACGCTGTATTTAAAAGGAGAAGAGTTTAATCTTTGGGAACAGAAATCAAGAACTTCTAGCGAATTTTATATTAGTTATGGTTTAAAATTGCCAATCTAGGTTTTTGACCTTTTTGAACATAACGTCCAGATATGGCATGTGCCTCTGGACTTTTTAAATGTCTACTAAAGTATTGGTTTTGCACATCAGTTTCAAGTAACTCAGTAGAGACATATGCTATATCGTTTGTTATGTGCTTTTCATAAAAGCTCTTCAATTGATTCCACCATTTTTTTTGTTAGTTTTTCCCAAGCTAAAACCAGTAAATGACTCTCTGACTATTTGATTTTGGTCTATTAAAAAAAATCTAGGAACACTATTAACTTGATACATTTGTTCAACCAGTTCATTTGATCTTAAAAGAGTATAATTTAAGGCATTTTTGTTTTGATAATTTTTAATTGTCTCAACGTTAGACACCCATGATTCTATACTCACAACTTCAAAAAAGTTCTTATTATATTCTTCCGTTAGTTGCTTTAAGAATGGAACCGCTGCATAACATGGTCCACACCCGATTCCTGTAAACTCAAGAAGTATAACTTTACCCTTGAAATCACGCAGATGGACTAATTGATTATCAGTCTGCTTTAGTGACCAGCTTGGAGCCTTTTCCCCTAACAAATTCAATTTGTCCAATTTTTTGGTTTTATCGGGAAATGGCAGGTCAGGAAAATAAGATTTCGCAGAGAAATTGGAAATATTGTCTATGTTAAGATCGATTTTTTTAATGCTTTCTATGCTGATGCTATGGGGTAAATCTCTTTTAATTTTAAAGGGCAAATAATCAGATGTTGTTACCCATATGTCGTAATTTGAAAAGCCTGGATCAAAGAATTGTGCATTTTGAGGGGTATATATTGGGTTATTACCGAAAATAAAATCTACTGAATTGATGGTGTCATAAATTGTCAAATTGATTTTCAACGAGTCCATGAAATGTTTAACAGAATAAGATATGCTATCCTCTGTTTCAAGTAAATAATTGAATATGATTTTGGCTCTGGTAAAGAATGGGGTACCCACTTCACGCCAGGGAAATCTCATGGTTTTAAAGCTATCAATTTCCATATAGCCCTCTTCCCAATTAACTCTTGATCGCATAAATCCATCGTAACTGTACTCCATCTTAGAGGAATCTTGATAAGATAGTCTTATAAAGCTTGCACCAACAAAAGTGTCTGAAGGGTTAGTATATTCTTTAAAATAATGATCACTCAAATAAACAGGTTTGATTGTATCATATATGTTATAAGCTGAGGCAGTGGACACATAATGAGCAGTTTCAATCTCATCTAGGTTGGTTAAAATTTTTTCAAGAATTTCCTTTGAATCGTCACCATTTGATCTTTCCGTACAGGAGTTAAGGAGGATCAAGGGTAAAATTAGAAAGGGGCTAAGCATTTTCATGTTACTACTTTTTGCACATAACGCCAAGATAACAGGTTGTATGCCTCCAGGCCAATTAATAGCTCTAAAGTAGTGAAACCTCTACATCCCGCAAAGGCTGGCAGAATGAAAACACGTTATGCAAGAGATTCCCAGAAGTCATCAGATAGCAAATACCCAAAAAGTAACAGAAGTAGAGGTTAAACGGTCGAGTCCCTCAGATGTCGGCAAAAAGCTCATCGGCATATAACTGCTATCGAATGTTACCTGTCGTATTCTCCGCAATTATTCTGTTCAGTTTGGGTTGAATCCACCAAATGCCAATTGGCCAAAAGATCGTTAGCAGGACATACTTAAGATATTGTCCAAAGGTTGCTTCAGTTCCCTGTTCCACCGTTCGTAGTGCCTTACTGGGGTAAAACATGAATTGAAGCATAGCATACATTAAGTAGACAATCCATATGAATCCGAGTAGTCCGTTCGTTGAAAAATACCCGTCATAAACTGCAACGATTATGAGCAGTGAGACAATCAATACGAAAGAATTCACGATAAACAGTGTTCGTGGAAGTTCAACTCTTCTAGGTAGGTGTTCAGTCAGTTCAAGTCCAACCGCAAAATACCAGAAAAAGTAAATGATTAGTCCGAATGCGTTAAGAGCTAGGTTGAAAAGTAGGTTGTTTTCCCAGGTGAAGTTTGACGTTATTGAGCCAGTTAGGAGGATAAGAAAAACTTGCCAGTGTTTGAGTCTTAGTATGAATTCCATTCGTGTTCTTGGTGATATGCCACTAGCACCAGTGACAGGTAACGTCTAGATAAGCTCAGTGAACATACCTTTTCAAATTGATTCTAAATTTACCGTTTTCCATTGAAATCAGTTCATAGCTCAGTCTGTTCATTGAGCTTATCGTTTGTTAGCAGCTTTCCCATTAGCTGATTTATTATTGAAAAATCAAATATATAGCTCCACAAACTCCCGCTCCAAGTATTAAAAACCAAGAAATCCAATCAATAAATTCGTTTCTCTTATTAAGCAGCAATAGTAAATGAAGAAAAACATGTATGATTAAGAATATGCTTGTACCAACTTGAAATGATTGATTACTTACTATTTCGGGATGCAATGGAAAATAAAAAAGTGGAATATGTAACAGTACAAATACAACCATTCCGGTTTGATCATTCATAAAACTGGTAATAGGTAATATTCTCCATTCGTGACACCTAATTGCGTCCATTTCGTGAATTAGAATAAAGGATATACCGAGAGTAAATACATCAATAGTCATACCTACAAGCTTTTTTTCAGACAAATAACTATAACATTTACTTTTGTTTTTAAACGGTTCCGTCCATTTTATGGAAATTTTTAAGTTCTACAGCTATCGCTTTTAACTCATTAAATGAGCACTCTAAAAAAATTAGTGTAAAATTTTGCGAAGAAGCCCTCTGAAATAGGCTCTCAATACCTAGTTTTAATAGTCGTTTTCCCCTGCTAGAAGAAGTAGACAATCCTAGTTCTTTATTCCATATTTCTAAAATGTTTGTAATTCCCTGCTCAGTTATTTTCGTATATAAGTCATCAAAATTTGGGTTGTTTCTATGAATCAATAATTGCCTGTGAAATAACACATCGCGTCTATACTTCATTATGACCTTGAACAAATCAGGATTGATATTTTCACATTTTTTCTCTTCATCAAGAATTATTTCTGATCTTTCAAGATGATAATTTAACAATCGGCTAATGAAAATTTCCAAGTCAACAAAGTGATGATAAAAGGAGGATTTGTTTTTGTTGACTGTTCTAGCGAGACCCTCAACCGAAATTGCTAAGGGTCCTTTTTCGGCAAAGACTTTATATCCAGTAATGACCCAAGGCTCTTCTGTTATCTTCATTACGTATTGCTGCTAACGCTAAACTAAAATGAGTATGCGCCCCAGTGGCTAGAAGCACAGAAACTTCCGTTTCCTATTGTCCTGTAAAATGGCTTAGTTCGCATATTCATTTTAGTGCCTGTTATGATCTTTTAGTTGCTCTTTAGTGTAGATATTTCTTCTTTAAGTTCTTGATTTTCGGTTTTTAGCTGTTGGACTTGTTTGTTCATATCAATCATATAAAGCGTTAATTCCTCTATCTTCTGAAGGAGTTTAGCGTTCATCTCTCCAAGGTTGATCCCGTTCTCGGTTACTTCTGCTTCACTTGGAATTTCAGGCAGGTGCCCTTTCTCGGTGATGTGTTCTTCTACTTCTTCAAGCGTTCGAAGTTCATAGTTGTCCTCAAATACAAAGTCCGACCAGCCACTAGCTTCTACTTTGATTTCTCTTGCTCCAATTGTTCCTTCTACAGCGAGTTTATGGGTTCCTGTGCTCTCTGTGCCGATTCCTACACTTCCTGAAGAATTTAAAACCAAGTTTTTTCTCCAATTCCATGCTCCATTACCATGATACCTTGTTTGAAGATACATTCTTCCTGCAGCGTTGGCGTTATTGGTATTTTCAGGAGTTACCAAAATTCTCCCCTGTTGCCAAAAATTACTCCCATCGGTATTAGCAGGAACAACGAAACCAAGAGCAGCACCTTCCGAAGTACTTCTAGTTGAACTTGTGCCTTGAATTATTAGATTGGCATCACTAGAGTTGGTAGAAGTTAATGAAATCGAGGAGTTAGCAACATGCAATTTTGCTAAAGCACTACTAGTACCTATTCCGACATTTCCTTGAAAAAAAGCATTATTTATATTGCTTAGACTAATAGTAGCTTCTGATGTTGATACATCTCTAATACCCCAAGCTACCCATCCATTTGATGCTTTATTTAGAGTATGATAATTCTGTCTAACATATAAAGGCCCTTGAACATCGAAATGTGGACTACCTACAGTAGCAATTTGAGCGTCAACAGAAACTGCTAAGAATAATACTAGGTTGATTATTAAATATTTTTTCATGCTTATTTTTTTCGGTGAGGAATTGATCATAACTACTACATAACGCACATATGCGCGTTATGTACCTTTCAAATTCTTTTGGCTGGAGATGAGCAATTATTCGCTAATACATTGTCTTTCAGTGACATATTCGACAGCAAACGACAACAAGTATTTAACTCCCGGATATAACCTCCACGACAATTACTTGCGCTCATTTCCTCAGACAATCTAGCACAAAATGGTTTGTATAGCAAGGTGGGTATACTGGAAACATAGAGCTATTACGACGTAGAAGGGTTGATGGCAGTGGCGAATCGCCATGAACCTACTGCTTAGAAGGCAGTTGTACTATCTTGATCTACCCAACCTGCGACCTTGTCACATCGCTGGCTATGCGCATCCAAATCCTATCCTACCCAACTTTTGAAAATGCAAAGCCCTTCATATGGCATGTCTTAGCGTTATTGTTTTCCCGCAAAAAGGTAACACGTGAGCTTAAAGCCTCTATCATTTTTAAGTATTGATTGACTAAAGCCTACAACCTCATTGATTAAGAGTCCGTCCTGGATACCCATTCATGGATGCTCTATGCTGCAGCCATTAGTAAGTAGGTAGCCAAACAAATAGAAAATCCCTAGTCCTAGCGATTGTGCATTTCCTGAGCTTGTAGGTTATTTGCTTATTTATAATGATTCTAAATAACATTTTTATGAATAAACGCTATTCCATCATTTATTTGATTGTTATGGCCCTGGGTCCATTGGTTTACGGTCAGACAGGCACCATAGCAGGTACCGTGGCAGATTCGCAAGGAAAGCCGGTTGCCTTTGCAGCTGTCGGCATTCAATCTACCGGAAAAGGAGGTATAACAAACGAAGAAGGTCAATTTCAGATCGAAGATATCGCTCCAGGTGATTATGCGCTTGTCATCTCTTCGATAGGCTATGAGTCGGAGAAGCGCAATGTCTCTATTGCCGGAGGGCAAACGCTAACGCTAACTTTCAATTTGCATGAGTCCATTTACAGCCTGCAAACTGTGGAAATAACCGGACGGAGAGCAACGGGATATGACAACCGAGAAACTTTTTCCGCTACTAAAACAGCCACTCCCATCAAAGAAGTGCCAGCTTCCATCAATTTTGTGACGAAAGAGCTGATCCTGGACCAAGCGCTTTTCACGGTTAACGATGTAGTGAAAAATGTGGCTGGGGTAAATCAGTTTAGTTTTTACAACGACATCACTATTCGAGGTTTCAGAGTACAAGGTCAGCGCAATTACGGCACACTTGTTAATGGCATGCGATCGATCACTAGTTTTTGGAAACCCCAGCTGATCCCTCATATTGAGCGTGTAGAGATTATCAAAGGGCCTTCATCTGCACTTTTTGGAAATGCTACCCCTGGCGGTGCCATCAACCGAGTAACCAAAAAACCTTTAGCCGAAGCTAGAAAATCTATTACGGCTTCCATCGGAAGCTTTGGGACGCTGCGTACATTAGCTGATTTTACAGGCTCTATGACAGAGGACAAGAAACTCCTTTATCGCCTGAATTTAGGATACGAAGAGAGTGATAGTTTTCGGGATTTACAATTTAACCGAAACCTAGTAATAGCACCGTCTTTTGCATTTTTACCCTCTGAAAACACCAATCTCAACTTTGATATGGTCTACCAGGATTCAAAAGGGCGTTTAGATCGTGGTCAGGCAGTCTTTGGTAGCAGAGACCTATTTTCAACACCTACCAGCTTATCCTTGAGTGCTATAAACGATTACCTTGATGAAGTTACCCTTAATGCTACAGTCTCCTTAAGGCAGCGTTTGGGAGATCGTCTTAGTTTCAACAGTGTCTATCAATTTTCCAGTTATCGAGAAGACCTGCTGGAACACCGTACCTCCAATCGGTTTGCTGCACTAGGAGACGGCACGTTTGATGAGGAAAAAGTGGCAATGCGAGTGTTTATCCGCGAAAGACAGTGGAACAATAACAACTTCAATAATTACCTGAATTTTGACTATACCCTGGGCCGTACCAGCAATACGCTCCTGGTAGGTTATGACTACTTTGAGCAAGAGTTGCTACCCGGTGGATCGCAACTGGAAGCACGTAGCTATCTCTTACAAAATGGAACCGCCACCAATACATTTAATGTAGATAACGCCAGTGATTATGTGTTGGATGCAGATGGAAATCCTGTTACCAATGTAGCACATTTTGACCTCACTTCACCTGTAGGTAATGCACTTAGAGACATGACCAATTATGCTTATCGAACAAGAAACTTCAATCAGTTTTTACAGCGAACGCATGGCGTTTACATACAAAATCAAACCGAAATAGGTCCTCTAAAAGTTTTGTTGGGACTAAGGCAAGAATACTTTACCGACTTGGTAGATTATAATACTGCGGATGAAGAAGAGGTAGAGCAAGATGCACTTTTGCCCAGAGTCGGGGCAGTCTTTACACTTACACCACAAATCAACCTCTATGGAACCTGGATGCAAGGTTACCAGCCACAAGGTGCCGGCGATATCCTCAACCCTGATGCTGGCGGTCCATTTGACCCATTAGAGAGTGAAATGATCGAATTCGGCGCAAAGACGGAATGGTTTAATAGGCAACTGAGTGCTACTGTTTCATTTTACCGGATTTTAGAAACCGGAGGGCTGTACAATGCAAATGATCCTGATAACCCCGAACGACTCGTACAACTGGGAGAAGAAGAATCTCAGGGAGTAGAGCTGAATGTCACAGGAAGAATCTTGGAGAACTGGTCACTGATAGTTGGGTACGCGTACAACGATGCGGAAATTACCGATAGCGATGACGAATCCGTGATTGGGCGGCAAAAACCTAATGCACCTGAACATACAGTGAATTTATGGAGTAAATACCGGATAGAGAATGGCTCGCTATCTGGACTGGGATTTGGCCTGGGATATAACTATGTATCGGATCGGTTTGGGTCCATCGTTAGTGCCGATGAGCCTGATGTATTTCCTTCTTATAGCCTATGGGATGCAGCCGTCTACTACACCATCGATAAAGTGCAGTTGCAGATTAATGCAAACAACATTTTTGATAAAACGCATTGGGTAGGAGGTTATGACGTACTTCGAGCATTTCCCGGCGCTCCCAGAAATGTGATGGCCACAGTTGCTTATACCTTTTAGTTTGTACTTCAGTGTGCTGTGGCAAACCCAACTTGCTACAGTACCACACTGTCTAAACTTGAAGAATAATTCAACTAAAACTTAACGCCTTGCCAGTAAGATTAAGTAAAAAAGTTTTTTTCAACATCCATAGTTGGATCGGAATCAAACTTAGCATGCTATTTTTTGTCGTATGCCTTTCCGGCACTTTTGCCACTATAAGTCATGAGCTGGATTGGCTCTTCAACCAGGCAATGCGAGTTGCTCCTTCCGATGTCTATGCGAGCAAAAACAGTATTGTCGGATCGATCCGGGAGCAATACCCTGAAGGAATCATCCAATTTTGGAACGATCCTCCCGAACCATACCTATGCGATATTATATACGTAATGGAGGGGACACAGCGAAAGTATGTTTTTGCCAACCCTCACACAGGACAAATACAGGGAGATGCTACATTGACCATCCAACGTTTTTTTCGGGACCTGCACTATTATTTATTTATTCCGTTTCAGATCGGTCACTTTACAGTACTGTTGTTTGCATTTTTACTCTTCATATCCATAGGTACCGCACTGTTTTTTTACAAAAACTGGTATCGAAAACTATTCGAAATCAAGACTGGAAAAGGTACGGTAGTACTATTCAGGAGCCTTCATAGGCTCGTCGGGGTTTGGTCAATACCTTTTGTTATATTATTCTCTCTTACAGGTATCTGGTATTTTTTAGAGCGTACGAATACAGCTTCAATATCCGAAATCGCCAATACAAAATCTCCAACAATAGATGGCATAGCAGAAGACGGAAAAGCTTTCGCTCAAATACGTCGCGAGATCGATTATGATAGAGCGGTGGATATCGCAGAATTGGTACTACCCGGTCTTCAAGTAAAAGATATTTTACCTCCTGCCAACGAAAAGGCTCCCATTTATCTGAATGGAGTTACCGACGTGCCTTTGGTGCGGGACAGAGCTAATCGTGTGTATCTTCATCCGGTCACATATGAAGTGCTTCAAATGCAAAATGCAAAGCAATTAAGCCCTATTACGTGGCTCAACGATATTGCCGACCCGCTTCATTTTGGATACTTCGGCGGGTTGTTCACAAAGTTGGTTTGGTTTTTAGGAGGGCTTGGTATTTCTTTTTTAGTGGCAACTGGCATATGGATCAGCTTAAAACGAAAGATCAAGAATCTCAAGAAAGTGAATTCTCGAAAAATGGGTGTCTGGAAGTCTATCAATGGGTTCTTCCTCTTGCTGATGTTCGGATTTATGTATCACAGTCTATTCAGTCGATATGCCATCAATGCCTTTCAGTTTATGGTTATTACGCTTGGCTGGTTATTACTTTATCTCACGATAAACTATGTTTTCAATACCATGATCAAAAAATCTAGCGCCAAGTGATTTAAAACCCAACTTTTGAGATGCTTAGGGTGCTTATTCATCATTTGCTTTAAGCCCGAGATTTTGAATTTATCCGTTCCAATCCTACTACCCAACACATTGTTAAGAGGTTTGCATATGTCACTGTCATTTAGAGTGTAACTCCTCGGATTACATATTCTCAGAATTGGAATACAGAGAAATCAAACTCTCTAAACCATTCCACTACTACTTTTGATTGAAAATACGGAAACTGTTGTTTACGTGAAAAAATGGGTAGTCTTTCACTATAAAAAGGTACTTTTAGCTTATGCCGAGTTGCTTAAAATTCCTTATTCCAATTGCACTTTTGTTTCAAACTTACCTTGGAAGAAGTCAATCACCTTGGACGTTCAGTGCAAATTTTGTTAACATCGACTTCCATTGGAAGTATGGCCTGGAGAGGTCAAGTGTAGTAATAAAGGCAACTAATAGAGGCCTTGAAACGGTAACAATAAAAATATTAGCTACCGGTGGTGATTCCATCAAAGAAATGACTTTTTATTCATTGGTACCTGGAGAAGAGTCGACTAATCCACTTTGCGCATCTTTAGTTAATGACGCATGTGCTCATATTAAATCTGTAACCCTAAGTCTACTGAGTGTAGAGGATCCAAATTTTTATCCAGAAGCGAAGGGAAATAGTAAAGGAGCTTCCGAGCCATCCTTACAAAATAAAAGGATAGATCAAGATACTAGAAATGAGTCTATAGATTCCTTCATACAAGGACTTGAAAATAGCGTAGGCAACGTTTATGAAGGTGATGAAAATGAGAAAAGCGTCGATCAAATCTTAGAAAAAATTGATCAAAAGACCGAATTATATGATTCTAAGAAAAAAAGATTAGATGGTAATCCGATTGGGAATACTTCATCCCAGGATGTAGGTCATAAGGATGGCGATTTCATCGCCAAGGAAACGGATACTGTTAAAGATAAATGTAGCATCGCCATTGAGGATAAGCGACATCATTGTAATGTAAAATATCACTTATGTGTGGTGGATGAAACATCAACCACCGTAACATTTTACCTTAATTTATTTACTGAGATAAAAAGAAAACTCCCAGAACATAATATAGAAATATCACTAAGAGGACCGACAGAAAGCCAAAGCTTTGCCGATCGAGAGATTTCTGTAAATGATTTTATCAGGAATGGTTATGTCACAGGAAAGGTGACATGGCCTAAGAAATATGGCAAATTACTCAGGTGGAGTGAAAAAGATAAAATGTATATCTATTCATTTTATGATCAAAAAAGCTACCTCAGCCTAGATTACCAACTTTGGATAAAGTGCATGTAAAAGCTGTAGCTGAATCCCCAAAGGCGTTTTTGAACACTCTGGATTGCTTCAATGATCACGAACACATAGACATCTACCGGAGTTGCCCCTACTCGTTTTGAGTACAATATCCCATGTCCTACTTTCGTAGTCATGTTTCTTGACAGACATAGACATTATTCGGTTCTGGGGGCCTTTACCGCTAGGGTCTTCAAACCAAAACTGTTGAACTTCTCCAGAACTAGGCGTCCTTGCGTGTCGAAAGACCCCTGTAAAGTTGCCATTCCCGCCTCCATTGAGGAAGTACCCAATCATACCATCAGTTTGATCACCATTTTGTCTTAAAGTCAAAATCGTTGATTTCGGTAAAACATTATTCGTCAGATTCTCATAACCTAGGCCGTATAAAATCTGGATAACATCATTTTTGCTAGGAATTCGCCATTTATCTCCAAGCTTTTCAGTACAAGACTTGATGGCTTCTTCGTAGCTTATTTTTTGATCGGGAATAGTCATGAAAAAAAACCTCAAGCCTCCATTGATCTCCACCGGTTGTAGATAGTCGCTATAGTTGAACTCAACATAGGGATTAATCTTAAGGGCCAAAAGCTGCTCGGTGCTAAGCTTCCAGTAGTTATATCGATACATATCCATAACGTCTGCCCGATTCAATACCTTCAGTTTACTGATTTCCTCTTCTTCTTCCTTACTCTTCAGGGATTCTCGAAGTTGCTTCAGATGTGCGTACTTCGCTGTATCTAGTGTATGTGTATACAAAAGATCAAATGTTTTGATTGAGTTAGTCTTGAAAGCTACCTCTATTGGCGAGTACGACTTATAAACGAAATCTACTGGCTGAGCCGAAGCAATGAAGCTGACCATCGAAGAATAGCTATCGTTTGCAGCACAAAGAATGATAGCTTTCTGCATCCTTTGCTGGTGTTCTTTTTCAGAACCTTTTTGCTTGTACAATTCCAATATCGCTTCAACAGCACTCGCTTGATCATTTTTTATGGCATAGACCAATACGTTGTCACCTTCAATCTTCATCGATCGATCCAATCCGGCCTCAATAAAAGGCTTTAGAGAATAGGCATAGTTGAGATCTATCTCAGATTTGATCAACTTGGTTATACGCCTGATAAGCATCTCTTGTAATTGCTTTCTTCGTTGCTGATTATATGAAGCATCCATTTTTTGTACTTTGTTTAGCAACAAAAGTGCCTCCACAGGATAAGCTTGGTATTCCAAATTGAGCACTATGTAGAATTCCGCCATACGGAAGTAGTACTCCACTTTTGGCTCCTTTTTTATAGCTGCGGATAGCAAAGACACAGCTGCTTCTCGATAAACCTCATGCCTTCGCTCAAGGTCAAATATTAGCATCTTACTCTCAGCCATTTCACTCAATTCAGGACCGGACAGAGGAGTATCAGAGGTACTTATCGCCAAAATAGGGCTGTGGCAGGTATTGATTAGCCAATCTGCACTCTCCAAAGAGAAATTATTGATCATTCGCCATTGGTAGCAATCTAGATGCTCAATGAATGACCTGTTGTAATTCTCTTCCTCCTCTGTTTCCGCAAATGCTGCCCTTCTATGATAAATTAATTTCATTCTATCATTGGCTTCAATCGCTTTTTTCAAAATGTTATTAAAGCTCTCTTCCTTCTCTTTCTTAAGCTTGGCTCTTTGTCTTTCTATTTCAGCTCTTGAGTCCCGCCTTTTAGCACCTGCATCCAACAGGCCTTTTACTGTATATAGGGATCCAACAAAATCCTCCGTAGATAGTTGATTCCCCAACGCTAAAAACTGCTCAGCCACCAATTGATCAAAATCCGAATCCATGCTTTGCTCTGTGAGTTTTATGTTTGCCATTTTCGTATTGAAGTCCGTAAGAATCTCTTCAGGATTCTCAGAGCTTAAAAGCGTTTTATTTTTTTCCAAGGAATTGTTCATCTTGTCGACCAGCCGTACCACATGGTTATCAACGCTAACCATTCCCTCATAGTAAGAAAATCCTTGAGGATCTATTTGTTGAAAAAGTTGTTCTCCAAAACCATTAAGCTGGCAATAAGTATTGAAAGGTAAAACACTAAGAAGTATCAAAATCAAGCATGTATAATGGTGTTGTTTGAGATGGTAGTGTTTCATATTAGCATGTCTTCAAAATCAAAGTAGTTTCCCGCTAGGCAAGCAATAGATGTATCGTTCAATATGAGTTTGACATTTTCCTGAAAAATCAATTCTGATATTAATCCTCATTCCAATGCATCTCGTGCTCAAATATTAACACAGGTATTAAAAAAAATGCCGTTAGATCGACTTAATTTCCTGTTATCCTGCATTTAATAAAGATATTCAGGATGGTAATATGATTCTTTGATTTGTCTTTGACAAAAGGTTTTTGCCAAATAGCTATTTTAATCACAAATTGATTGGACATAATCTCAGCAGGTCCATATTGGTTAAAAGGGTTTGCTACACCCCCAACATCGGAAGGTCTTTAACTTTTTTATATGTTAGAGCCAACACAATACACCTCTTTAATGCATCTGAGGGAATGGGTCGATCGAGATCCAATGCGATAGCGCGATTGCCTTCAAACTGTAACTCATCTCCAAAAATGATTCGGAAAGTATCTACCAATTGGGTCGTACAAATGAAATACAAGTAATATTTGTCCGGAACCCGCTCTTTCCAGTCCATCCTGATTGTGCTTCCGGTCTTGGTCACATAACTGGGTTCTCCCCACTTCGTTGTCTCTAGAAGTTTGTTTACGCCCTTTGTCTCCTTGGCGGTATCTATGATCAATTGCCTAAGTTCTGCTAACTTCTGCTGGGCCTTCGTTGGATAATTTTTTATTAAATCCTGTAATTCAAAAGTGCTATCAAAATCCATATTCCGGAAGACGTTTTTTTTAATGCACTAAACTTAATTGTTGTGAGTGACAACCCTATGTCATTGACCGCAATTCTTATTGTAAAGCATAGTCATAACCCTGTCTAAGGAGCTGCATGAACTCCCTGTCTATCTGACACTCGTCAGCTACTCGGAGATGGTAGGCATATTTATTGGGATACTTTACTCGCCTTTTGATCCAATCCGCATCAATTTCATCGCGATGGTAGAACTTAACGTCTAACTCCTTCTGCATCGGACGGACAATTAGCCAGGCTTTATGATTGGTAAATACGACAGCATTAGTCGACGCGCCCATGTAGTTAGGTTTCCACGCCATCACTTCATTGGCAATTCGGTCAAAGGCCAATACCAATTCGTCCGATTTGTCCATGAAGAGCTCACCTACATCCTTATTCGTACATATATGATATTGATTCGTGTTTTTAAACTTCCTATCACATACCGGACACGTCCACATGTTTTTTGTTTTAGTCTTTTTGAAGATACCCGATATCCTGGAGATACCGGGTATCAAAAGTGAGTCTATTTTAAGATACGTGCTCGTATGCTATAACCCATCTATCATCCTCCAATTGTTTCCATATTTGTGTCGCTTTGCGATCAAGGTGATGAGTATTTCCATCCTTAAAGTTTAACGTTCCTTTGGCTTCGATACTTGCCATTACATTGGATCCTAAGGATGTCAGCTCGACGGTATCAAGGCTTTTTATCCCCCCATCTTGTATAAAATCCCACGGAGAAGTAAGAAGTGGAAAGATGTTATCAAAGCCACATTGACGAGTATTTAGTTGATCATCTAACATCTGAAAATCCGGATCTATAATGACCAGTTCTTCACTGTTGAGATAGATCTTTTCCATATCACCTGGTACAAATGGACTTTTCTCCGTTTTGTTCCAAAGATTGAAATAGTCTTGTCTGATGAGGTTCTCCACCTCCTGTGTTTGATTTTTCGTGATTGTCATTAAATGAAGTCGATTAGTTTCTGTTAAATAGAAATGGATATTTTCAAGGTTTCGGTACTGAATGCCTGAAGCCACTATTTGACCAATAGTTGCCCTTTCAACGCTTCCAACCTGATGGATGATCTCATGATGTCAGCCTTCAGATTACTGATGGTTAGCTCAGCATTTAATAGCGCGTTTTGTGCATCTCTCAGTTCAATAGAAGAGACTTTGCCGTTGTAAAAACGCTCCTCCGTGCGTGAATAGCTCTCTCGAAATGTCTCAATGTTCTCTTGCTCCCGGACCAGCTGGTCTTGCAGCAGAATCAGACTATTTCTTTCTTTGACGGCATCAGCCAACACCCGGTCTTCTGTTTGCTGTTTTTTAAACTGACTCACCTCTCTGCCCAACTTGGCCTTTTGGATACTTCGATTAGTTCGACCTCCATTAAACAGATTGTACCTGACCCCTACTCCTACCGTATAGCCCAGGGTTTCGATTTCTGCCAATTGTTGTAAGTCATTTTCTTGGTTGAAATAACCATAGTTAGCGAAGGCATTGAACGTTGGCAGCCGGCGCGAAGTATTGAGCTTGTATTCATTGTTAGCAGCATCCACTCCTTTGTTACCGAGCTGGAGGCTGGGATTGTTTGCTCGAACGGTACTTTTCAAATCTTCAATTTCAAGTACTTCAGGCGGTTGATAGCCCACGTTCACCCGATACTTCTTCTCAGCTTCTAACCCAATCATGAAGTTCAAATCCCGCTTGAGGTTATTCTTGGCCACCAACACATTGTCCAGCTGAGAACGATCTTGATTTAGGTCCGTCTTAGCTCTCAAGACTGTCAGTCCCGTCACTTTTCCGAATTCAAATTGGTCCTCAACCTTGCTAAGCCGATCTTCACCAACCTTTACGTTTTTCGTCAGTAGTTCTTCCTGACCTTGTAGCTTCGCAATTTCCAAAAACAGCTCGGATACCAATACGATAGTTTCATTGATCACTGCTTGCTGTCGGTAATAGGCAAGGTCCTTTTGGTCTCGGAGCAGTTGATATTGATATTTCCCACTAAATCCACCCAACAAAAGGTAATCGGCTTGTACCATCGCAGAATAGGTCGTCGTAGTCGCCGATCCATCATTGACTGCCACTGTTGGTGGGCTATCCTGAAAAGTCCGAATCAAAGCGTCAGTATCATTATTCTGATAACTGGCATTGCCAATAAGACTTACTGTTGGCACCAATCCGGCATTACCGGCAAATACATCATTAGTGGCAATATCAACTTCGCGCTGCTGAATTTTCAACCCTTGATTATTTTCAAGAGCTAATGCAACGGCCTCTTCAAGGGTCATAGTCCCTTGCGCATATAGTCCACCTGCCAGCAACAGGCTACTTATTATACAAATCAAAATTTTCATGATACGTTAAGGATTAAATTGCCATTTCGTTCTTAATCTCCTTCATCACTACATCGAGGTCCTCACCTTGTATAGATCTTCTTCGCAACACATTTGCTAAGAATACCTTGACGCGATTGAGAAGTAGCATGACGGATGGCAAAAAGGCAAGCGTTAAGATTGTGCCGAAAATCAACCCATATGCGATGGCTATCGCCGTTGGCTTGATAAATTGAGAACTGACAGAATTGTTAAGTAACAATGGAAGCAAACCAAAAACAGTCGTGATGGTCGTCAGGACAATTGGTCTAAACCTGGAAATCGCTGCCTCCCGTAGGCTGTCCTTTACAGACATCCCGGATTTGAGCTTTTCATTATAGGTAGAAATCAATACCAGCCCATTATTGATCAAAATACCCCACAAAGCGATCATACCAAGAATGGAGAAGATATTGACCGGCAGCCCATGAACAAACGTACCCCAGGCAACACCGATATAGGCAAAAGGCAACATCGCCAAAATAGCAACAGCTTTACTCCATGACCTATAATTGAGAAGCAAAACGGTAATCATCAAAATAAAGACCATCGTACTTGGTCCCTGGCTGGAGTTTTGGGTTTTAGAAGATAACCTCGCTTCGCCTTCCAGGGTATACCAAAGGTTGGGGAAATCGGCTCGAATATCTTTCAAAACTGTAGCTTCGGCATCGGCCAATACGGATGGCACAGAAACCAGCAGGTTGGCGATGTCAGCTTCTACGCGAATCTCCCTGATGCCATTTTGATGATTGATCTCCGTGACATTAGTCTTCTGACTAAAAGTGGCCAGCTCTTCAATAGGATAAGACGCTCCATCAGGTGTTTGAAGTCGTACTTCCTTTAGGTCATTGATAGAGCGTCGATCATCTTCATCATATCTAATCCAGACTTTGACCTCTTCATCTCCTCGCTGAAGGCTTTGCGCCTCAAGCCCAAAGAATCCTTTTCTTACTTGATCAAAAACTTGTGCTTCATTGAGGCCAAGAAACTTAGCTTTGCTCGTGAGTTGCATTTCGACCTCAGGCATACCTAACTTATCAGTATCTGTTATGTCTTTTAGGTCGTCACGTTGAGACAAATATGCTCTCAACTTATTCTTAGCTGCGCGTAACTCATCAAGATCTCTTCCTACAAGAGCAATGGACACGGGTTTACCAAAAATCGGAATACTACCGTAGGCAAGATTGACAGCCTCGGGTATAGGACCCACCTCAGACCTGATACGATCGGCGATATCAAAAGATTTGATATTTCGAGCATCACCCTCCATCATATAGATGTTAAGCTTGCCTTCGTTGCTGGCTGGTCCTAGAACGCGCTCCACATAGTTGATAATCGACTTACCATCTTCTCTCTGCTCAGCGTAGAAATCATTTACTTCCCACACTGCTTTTTCCATTTCAGCAAGTTTTGAATTGATCACGGACTCGTCAGTGCCAAGCGGAAGTTCTAACTGTGCGCTAATCACATCCTGGTCGATGTTGGGAAAGAATGTACCCTTAATCACACCAGAAGCACCTGCCATAATGGTCATGATCATGATGCCAATCACGCCGATGATGGGCACAATTGGTCTTTTCAGGCTAAATGCTATAATCTTTGTGTATACCTTGTCTCTAAAGATCGAAAGAGATTGATTGGTCTTTTGCGTAAGCTTCCAAGGTCGATCGTTGTCTTTAAGAGCCTTCGACCTGGCAATATGTACAGGCAAGAAAAACAAGCTCTCTAGCAGTGCCACAAACAATGTAGCGCAGACCACGAAAGATATCTCCGTGAAGTAATCTCCTAATTGGCCGTCTAAAAAGAAAAATAAAGAGAAAGCCAATGCCGTGGTCACCAAAGAAGAAATGATCGACGGTACTACCTCCAAAGTGCCATCGATGGCAGCTTTCAAAGCGTTTTTGCCATTTTTAAAATGTTGGTAGATATTTTCAGCTACCACTACTCCATCGTCTACGAGTATACCAAGTACGACAATCGTTCCAAACAAGGAGACTTGATTGAGGGTAAGGTCATAAAAGTTGGAAATGATAAACATTCCGAGTAGCGCTACTGGAATTTTGAAAGCTACCCAAAAAGCGATACGAGGATGCAAGAAGAGTCCCAAGACAATTAAGACCAGAAAAACACCTTGCCAAGCATTATTTTTCAACCTGTCGATTGTCTCCACCAATGATATGGTTTTGTCCTCAATAATGACAGCCTGGATAGCCGCATTGTGCTCGTTGAATCGCTTGGTATAATCGGAAACGATTTGAGCATTTTTCAAGATATCTTCCTCACTCCTACTGAAAACCTTCAGCACCACCGCCAGTTTTCCATTCACGTAAGTCCTCTCAGGTTTATCGGCAAAAATATTTTTGACTTCTGCCACATCTTTCAATCTGATGATCTTGCCGTCTGGGGTAGCTTTGATCACCGTATTCATCAATCCCTTCGCATAATACTGTCTGTTATCCAATCGAATCAGAATCTTACGCTGACCTGTCTCTAACTCCCCACCAGAAGCTTTCAAGTTGGTAGATCGAATGGCCTGGCTGACTTGATCAAAGGTGAGCTCAAATGCCCGAAGGTCATTTTCTCTTAGCCTGACTTCGATCTCCTCCTCCGGATATCCGCTCAAAAAAATCTGAGATAGGTTGGGAGAAGCCAGCAAATCATCTTTGATGTACTTTGCATGATCCTTAAGGGTACTTAAGCTCACATCCCCCATCAAGCCAAGGGTCATGGTATAGTTTAGGATTTCTTCTTTCACAATGACTGGTGTATCCATGCCATTGGGAAAAGTCGTAATCCGATCTACAGCGTTGTTGATATCTTGAAGGACCTCATTGGGATCCGCAGATTCCAACATTTCAACCCGGATACTGGCGAAGCTTTCTTTAGAAACTGACGTAACCCTGTCAATCCCTTTCAGCCCTTCCAGGTTGTCCTCGATTTTATTGACGACTTCCTCCTCGACTTCTTGAGGCGAAGCACCTCTGTAAACTACACTGATGGCAATGAAGTTCTCTGGCTCAGGAGGCAAGAAATTGGACCTAATTTGAGAGAGCGTCATTAACCCCACCAAGACGATCAGACCTATGAATATATCTACCGTTCTAGGTTTTTGAGCTAAAAAACTAATAATCTTCTTCATGTTCTATGTGTTATAAAGACAGCTTTAATCCTTCGACTGGCACTTCAAATGAGTTGATCACCAGCAAATCGTCATTGGTAAGTCCTTTCACCAATATGGAATCTTCCATCATTTCCACCAGTTCCACTTGCTTACTACCAATGGTGTTGTCCTGTAGGAGAAGTACCTTCTCATCACGAGTTAGCACTGAAGCAGGGATAGCGAAGACACCCTTGTGGGCGACGCCATCAACAGATCCTTCCAGATACATACCTACTCTAAGACCCTCTCCCCAGATATCCAGATACACAGGAATATTCTGAGTCCGTGGATCGACAATATCGTTGATACGGATCACGCTTCCTGTCCAGCGCCCATCTAAGCTATTGTTGGAAAACGAGATCTGGTCTCCTATCTTGAGTTGAGCGACTACTTCTATGCTAGCAGCGGCCTCAAGCTCGTAGTTACCATTGCTGATGATCGTCCCTAACATTTGCCCTGGTGCCACCAATGTTCCTCTATCCACATGAGCTGCTGTCACCAAACCGCTGTAAGGGGCGATAACACGAAACTTAGAAAGCCTCTCCTCCTGGGCTTTGATCGTGTAGAAAGTACTGTACACCTGATTGGATGTTAGAAAGTACCTTTCAGCATCTGATTTGACAGTAGGCAGGGGTGCCAAAGACTGACCGCTTTCGTAGTTTTCTACATAAGCCAACCAATACTCATAGCTATCGGGGTAATCGGCTTTTACATCTGGCATAATGCCAGTCATAATGTTGAGGAAAGCACTCCTTTGTGCCTCTAAC
>JAHCMJ010000053.1 GCA_019192485.1 Cyclobacteriaceae bacterium HetDA_MAG_MS6
TTTCCAAGCTCTTTATAGGCCAGTGCTTTGTTCAATACTTGCAATGCTTCCTGGAATCGCTTTTCTTCGAGATAAGTATCAGCCAGGTTTTGGTATGCTCGCCCCAGATAATAATTCGCATCCACCTTGTCGTATCGGAAGTTTAAAACCTGATGGTGATATGCCCTTGCCCGATCATACTCCTGCCAGTCTTTAAGTGTCAGCCCTAAAATGTTGTAGCTGTTAAGGATCCACTTCTCGTCTCGAATCTCCTTGAAAATCTTTAGTGCAATTCGTAGTGTGGTAATGGACTCATCCAGGTAACCCAGTTTTCTTTCCGCATTGCCTTGGCGATAGTGAAAGATGGCCGCTCGTCGCTGATACCCCTTCTGACTTGCAACCGCTATCCCCTCCTGGTAAAAGTCTATGGCTTCCTGGTACTTTCCGTGATCATGTAGAAGCTTCCCTATATTTGCGGTCACAGTCAGCCATTGTTTCAGTGCTCTCTCATCAGATGATCCGGATAGCGCTTTTTTTGATCGTAAAAACGACAAAAGACTTTTCGACTTATGGCCAGAGGCATCATAGAGGTAACCCAAGAAAAATAGTGATATACCCTCTCCATAAGTATAATGCTTCTGGCGGGAAAGGTCCAGGGCCTGTTGTGCAAGTGCCATGGCTTTTTCCGGTTCGTTGGATAACATACTGCCGATTTGTCCATGAAGGTCGTCGATGGTCGACACATCCGTGCACAGGGCCGGGTAGGTCGTTAGCAGGATCCATACCAGGGTAAATACTCTTTCCACTCAGGTTCTGTAAGTCAGCTAGCTTCAAAACTAAAAAAAGACGGACTAAAATGCCGTCTCTTTTTTCGTTTCCTTAATGGCAACTAGCCGTTACCTAGTGGTGTTTCCAACCCATCGTCATCCTCTTCAGTTCCCAGGCTTGGTTCCGTATCGACAATAACTTCCTCCAAACCAGCGACTTCTGAGCAAGAAGGAGCTGCAAAACTTACGATAGCCAAAACGGCGAAAATGGAAATAAATTTTCTCATAACTATATATTGATTTGATTAAAATGCTTGTGGAAACACCCCTGACACCAAGCTGAATGAGCTTCAGATCACTTTGTCTTTTTTTACAAGAGAGTGTATCATCTGGTCCGAAGGCATACTGGTACCTTGCTCTCAAGTCAAAAACAATGCTTTGATCAAATACCATCACGTATCAATTAGGCGTTGAGAGACCACAAAGTTAGCAGGAAGTCGGACAAGCGCCTGTCGTCTTGTGACTTTAAGTCAATGGATGTGAAACGCCTGCTTCCGTTCACTAGTCTATGGCTCACTTTTGCGGTAGCAGCCTTGGGCTTGCATTTTGGAGATTACGTTTGTATGCTATGATTAAATGTCGATTTCAAGAAAATACGCTAAGAGTAGCCACCACGTATTTGAAATCCAAAAACTGTTCTTATTAATTTGTTTCATTTGGTACATGGGAAAAGGTGTCACTAAATCCTGAAACCAGGATAACTGTGAATAGCAGTTTACTGAAACCATTTTTCTTCTTTAAAGAAGAACAGGAAGTAAAAAAGGTAAATAGACTAACAACCCTACTTACCTACAAAATGTACTCCACGACAATAATCTTGGAGTAGAAATAGCATTGAAGTTGATTTGAAGCTGAGATTTTTCATCTTTCCGATGACAAAGTTGACGTGATATTCATTGGCCTTCTTGACAGAAAAGTAGGTTGTCCTTGGTTAATCAATATCAGCGCATAGAGCAATAGGATGTTTTTTAAGATGTTGGAAACCAATGTGAATATTGTAACAGAACTGATCATCACAGGACCCAAGCCGAGATCAAAGACCAGATAATTCAAAAAGATACTATGTGGTAAAGCGACGGCAAAGAAGAAGAAGAAAGCAGTGTTGATCCAGAAAATGGGATAGCGTAATATGTTATCAACCGGATTAAGTTCTAAAATTTTATAGTAAGTAAGCAACCCAATAAAAATAAAGGACGCCGAACTCCATCCCCTTATGAAGGGATTAGCCTCCAGGTAAGAATAGAAAAGCAGGAATGATAGTAGGCTACCGATATAAAATATAATATTCAAATAGGACAAGATCTTTTTCTTTTCAGGTAGAATTTTGCCGTATAACCTGGTCATCAGGGAAAAATTCAGCAAATACCATGTGTTTGAAATCCAATAGCTGTTTTGATAGATATATTTGATAAATGCGTAGGAAAAAATGTCGCTAAACCCTGAAATCAGGATGACTGTGAATAGTAGTTTACTGAAACTATTTTTCTTCTTCACGAACAACAGGAAGAAAAAAATAACCGGTAGGCTAATAACTCTATTTGACCACAAAATGTACTCCACGACCACATGTTCAGCGGTCAAAATAGCTCTGAACCGGATGTGACGCAAGTGTTTTTCTAACAACTGACATGAATCATGTCAATTGACAGAAAAAGTTTGAGAATCTAAAGGGGGTATTCTATCCTATACTGGTGAAACACTAGGGGTTACCTCCATTGGCCTTTTGTAAAGAGAGGTGGGCTGTCCTCTATTGATCAATATCAGTGCATAAAGTAGCACAATATTTTTAAGAATATTGAAAACCAGATAGAATACAATTACAGAATTAAGGAGGATTCCATTGACGCCAAGGTCAAATACGAGATAGTTCAAGAAAATACTCTGTAGCAGAGTAATGGAAAAAAACAGAAAGAAGGCCGTATTTATCCAAAATATCGGGTATTGCAATAAGTTATCGACAGGATTCTGTTCTAGAATTTTTCGATACGTTATTAACCCAATGAAAACGAAAGACACTGAACTCCAACTTCGCACGAAAGGATTGGCCTCGAGGTAGGAATAGAAAAACAGGAAGGTCAATGCACTGCCTATATAAAATATATAATTGAAATATGATAGTATCTTTTTCGTCTCTGGGATAATCTCACCATACAGCTTGATCATGAAGAAGAAGTTTAATAAGCACCAGGTATTGGTAATTAAGTAGCTGTTCTGATAGATGTATTTGATGAATACATAGGAAAAAACGTCTGTGAATCCCGATATGGCAATAATGATGAATGTCAGTCTACTGACACCTTCTTTTTTTCTCATGTAAATCAAAAAGAAAAGAATGGCCGGTAGACTGATAATTCGGTTTAGTATTAAAATGTACTCAAAAGACATTTAGTAATTGATCTAAGGGCATACCGGAGGACAGTGTTCTGCTAAATCTCCAGGAGTAGGTCCACCCCCGCCGCCTCTGGCAGCGTCTTCCGCTTCGTTTATAATTTTACCTTCGCTATCTGCTTTATACAGCACTAACTTGGCTTTTCCCCACTTGTCTTGGACCTTTTCATCCCAAGCGTTGAAAATCCAAATACCTTCGCATTTTGGGTCAGCGAGCATCTCGTCGATCAAATCCCTACCAAACAAATGTGCTTTGGTGGCATCGGGATTCTTGTTTTGATAAGCTTGGATCCATTCCTGAGCATCTGCTTCGCTCACGAATCCTCCGATTTCTCTTACTGGCTTTTTCATGTTTACGTCGTTTTTTTGTGGTTATTAATAAGAAACTAAGGTGCCAGTTGAAAACTTTGACACCTAATGTATATAGTGGTAACCGTTCAGGACAACTTTTGTTGAGTGAAAAAGCATTACCATTGTGCCAAGTCGGAAGAAAGCGGTGTGAAAGAATTTAACAATCTTTTTGGCGATATGGACCTGGAACTCATGGATTTAATCCTGAAAGGCCATCTGGATCGTCGAGTTCCTATTCTGGATTTAGGATGTGGAGAGGGCCGAAACACGTTGTTTTTCTTTCAAAACCAGTCAGATATATATGCCATCGACCGTGAGTCATCATCAGTGAAGCTCACTCAGTATATAGCGAAGCAGCTTGGATATAAAAACCCGCAAAAAGTGCAACAAGGAGAGGCTTCCGATTTACCCTACGCTGATAGCTTTTTTGCGACAGTTCTTTGTAGCCGCGTGTTTCACTTCGCCACCTCCGAGGAGCATTTCATAGACATGTGGTCGGAGCAAGTTCGTGTCTTACGATCAGGAGGCCTGCTGTACTTCACTATGGACTCCAATATCGGTGCAGAGTCTTTGTCAACACCTATTAACAATAGCAAGTGGTCCTTTCCAGATGGCAGTATCCGGTTTCTTTTGACCAGGCCTCTACTTGAAAAACTCAATATTGACAACCAATTTAAATGGTTGGAACCCATGAAAACGATCAACTATCATGATGAACATGTACAGTCGGTACTCGTGTTGGAAAAAAGGTAAAATGATGTTTTGCTTAATTCTCGTCATCTTAGGCTGCCACCCTGAGAGGAACAAGCCTGTGCAGTTCTCCAATTATCAATTTGCAACGACGGATGCCTCAGCGCTCTTCTTCAAAAATGTCCGTCAATCAGATTACGATTTTCAGGAGATGAAAACCGCAAAACTGAAATTATATCGATTGAAAGACTGGTCTTTAGACACTTCTGACTTGAGACTAGTTATTGTCCACAACTGGTATGAGGACCAGGCCTATGTCATGATTGAGTTTGGAGAAATGTTGCGAGAAGATCTTCCATTGCAGATAGTTACATCGGATTCTACTCGTTCAGATACACTGCTATTTGATGGAGCAAGCAAGGAGAATCACTATGAGGTGTCTTCCTCCTTGTACAATGCGATCCTTTCTTCCGGCGCCATCTCCATAATCGGTTCGGATGGGATTTCCTTAGGGCCGATCAACCGAAGAAACTTCCGAAGGACGATGTTTGACTTTTATAGACTAACGGAAGTACGTTGACGTTTTGTCAACTCAATGACTATCTTGATGTTTTATAAGAACCAATTACTGTAAAATCGTTTATTACCTAAACAAACCTAACGACTTAATTAGAAGGAAAAATGAAGAAATTATTCATACCAGCTTTTACTTTGTTACTAGCATTTTCGGCGCTTTCCCAAGACCGTCCGCGCTATTCGTGCGGAGATGAAGCAGTAGCTTTCGATGGCAACGATCTCGTCAGCTACTACGAAAACACTTCGGTGCAGGCAGGATCAGAGTCTTACAAACTGGAGCATGATGGCTTGACATTGCTGTTTACCACCAATGCCAATCGAGAAAAATTCAAAGCAAATCCGGACAAGTATTTGCCAGCTTATGGGGGATGGTGTGCCATAGCACTTGCAAGCGGTACATTGGCTCGCCCAGACTTCAACCACTACAAAGTACAGGATGGTAAACTACTGTTTTTTGAAGTGAAGGCTTTCTTTAATGGTAAAACCGCCTGGGAGAAAGACCCTGATATCAACAAGATCGTAGCGGATAAGAAATACAACGAGATTTTCGGAAACTGATTTGATACTGACCGGCTAAAGTGGTCGGACCTTATAAGTGCTATAAGCCAGTTCCCTTTGTTCCGACTCTGTTCTGTCAGGGAAAAGCAGGTAACTCGGAGCGATTATAGGCTTAGCCTTCTGAACCATGATCTGCGTAATACTCTTAAATGGGAATTTGCCATGCGTCATTTTCAAAAGGGGACCAACCAGCTGCTCAAAGTGGCTTTCTTTCTCATTGACAATTTTCGCTTGCCCACTCAATTGAAATCCCTTTTGACTGAAGATATCTATAAAACTGAGGCAGACGGAGGAGTTTGACCGAATATTGTCCACGCTCTGTGGCGAAGCTATGTTAGCAATGATCAAGGAGTCATCCTCAGTATAGGTAAATGCTTCTTTTGGCGAAACATTAGGCACTCCTTCTGCAGAACTGGTCGCAAGCCAGCAAAGTACACTTTGATCGATGCTTTCTCGAATAGCCTTATTCAATACCATTGATAGTTGATATCATTTTAGCGACTTAGTGCTCTGGCTCTGCCTCTCAGCTCGTGTATAGTTTCTTTCGATAGCTCCATATAGATCCTGAAACTCTCATTTGCTTCCAGTTCTTCATTGATTAGCATATTAAAAGCCTGATTTTGACAGTCTTGGATATGCTTGATTTCTCGAGCAGCATCAGCCCCTGATCTAATGGTGTTAATCTTGTTTTTGATGTCCATTAAATCCTTGTAAAAGACGTCTACTCGATCCTTCTTCTTTTGCGATTGCCACTTTGACAGAGAGATCAGCCCGCTCACAAGTGCCACTGCTACTGAAAATAAAACCCCAACCAGTTCAGCATAGCGTTCTAGGAATCCAGGCTCATCCCGATCCAGGTAGACCCTGGCTCCTTCATGTAGAGGATAGCTCAGTTTGGATCGATCAAATGATTCAGTCAGGCCTTTGTAGATCAGTGGACTGATGTTAATAAAATCTTGCTTCTCGGTAAAAATCGTTTTGGTTAGATCATACACAAAGCTTTCGCGCAGATCTGCTCTGGCGATAAGGATGGCGTCGGATGCCACCGTCAGTATGGGTTTGTCGGTAATTTTCCGATAAGTGAATTGGGGGATGACAAATGGCTTGACTTGCGGAAACTTCAAAGCAATTGCTTCGGCTACTGAGCCATTGCCATAATTTTCGATCTGATCAAAAGAAAAGAGCTTGTAATCTTCCAGCCCCAGGAGATACTGGTCAGGAAAAATATCGGTAAAGCCAGCAAACACCTCATTGTCAAAGGCATTTTCAGTGATGGTAAACTGACTCATGTCCAGGTTAAAAAACTTGAACATGTCCATCATGAATCGGTAAGAACCTGAGCCCGGATTGCCGATAAAGATTTTTTTACCATATACTAGCTCCTGGAACGACTTGGGTTCATAATCACCTCGATGAAAAATGTGCATGATCTGAGGATAAAAACTCAAGATCGCTCTGACACCATCCTTGTATGGCACGTAGTTTTCGACAATAGTGAGATCCATTGATCCAGCTACTAAGCTGTCGATATTACCAATAGAACCTTCCCCAATGACCAGCTCAATTTCAAGGTGCGGATTCCTCTCTACTACCGTTTTTATGGCTTTCGAGATGTTCCCCATTGGTTCCTCAGATGAAAAAATTAAGCGGTACTTGATTTTATCTCGGTTGCAGGAGAGGAAGACCGTTGCACAGATTACTAAAGCCAATATTCGGACAGATACGGTATAGGCTGTTTTTAGCATTTTGGTTGGATCCTTTGCATGAACTCTTTCAAAATCAGATTTAAGACTTCTGGACTTGAAACATACTTAAATTTAAATGTATATTTAACAATCTGTCCGTATTTCGCCACCGAATGGTAACTTTGCGACTTGGTTTGGATTTCTCAAAAACAAATTACCTAATAATCCATATATGAAAAGTGCACCCTTAAGTGTCAAACTCAAATACAAGTTTGACAACTTTATTTCCAAAGGGACTTTAGCGATGATCTCAGGGCTGGGTATTTTCTCACTCGTATTTGTCGTTCTTTTCGCTCTTTTGCTTCTTGCGATTGGCCTCCATCCTGATCATGAAAACGACTTTAATATTTTCGAGTCGATATGGGTCAACCTTACTCACGTACTGGATCCTGGTACGGTAGGTAACCATGAAGAAAATTGGCCATTTAGATTGTTTATGATGACGGTGACCGTCATCGGCCTCGTGGTCATATCCACGTTGATCGGTCTTGTTTCTAGCGGTATCTTAGAGAAGATGGACGATCTCAGGAAGGGTCGTTCGTTCGTGATAGAACAGGACCATGTACTGATTTTGGGATGGTCCTCCAAGATTTTCACTATTATCTCGGAGCTGATTCTAGCTAATGAAAATCAGAAGCGAGGGATCATTGTCATCCTAGCAGACAAGGATAAGGTGCTGATGGAGGATGAGATCAAAGATAAGGTCGGAGATACCAGAAATACAGATGTCATCTGCCGAACAGGTAATCCAATCGACGTACATGATTTATACATTGCCAACCCTTTCGAAACCAGGTCAATAATTATTCTAGATAAGGACAATGAAAACTCCGATTCTCAGATTATTAAGACCATCGTTGCGATAGTCACCAACCCAGAACGTCGCTTAGAGCCGTATCATATCACGGCTGAGATGGAGGATAAGAAGAACTTTGACGTAGCCAAAATGGTGGGTAAAGATGAGGTGGAGTTGATTCTCTCAGATGAGATCATCTCAAGGATCATGGTGCAAACCAGTCGTCAGTCCGGATTGAGCGTGGTATACATTGAACTGATGGATTTTGGAGGAGATGAAATCTACTTTACAGAAGAACCACAGCTAGTAGGCAAGACCTTCAGAGATATCCTATTTGCATATGAGGATTCGGCTATTATGGGCATACAATATGCTGATAATAGGGTGGAAGTCAATCCACCTATGAATACCGTATTCAAGGAGGGAGACAAAGTAATAGGTATAACCGAAGACGATGATACACTAGTCCCCAATTTGGAAAAGACCGTCAGTATCATCGAAAGTGATATTGTCTACACTGAGCCAGAAGAACAACATAAGGAAATGATCCTGATCGTGGGATGGAACAATCGAGCTCAGTATATCATTCGTGAGTTGGATTACTACGTACCACCGGGCTCGACAGTAAGAGTGGTATCCAAGTTTGAGGATGCGAGGAAAATCATCAATAGGCTTCAAAAGAAAGTTGAAAATATTACCCTGGAATTTGAGGTTCAGGATACCACCGATAGAGAGACACTGGAAGAAATGAATCTCCAGAACATGGATTATATCATCCTCCTCTGCTATCAGAACTATTACCCAATCCAGGAAGCGGATGCGCAGACGCTGATCACCTTATTGCACTTGAGGAATTTCACAGAGAAAAACGGAGACAAGTACAAGATTGTAAGTGAAATGCTGGATATCAGAAACAGGCAATTAGCTGATATCACCAGTGCAGATGACTTTATTGTAAGTGACAAACTAATCAGTCTCCTGATGAGCCAAGTAAGTGAGAACAAGTTTCTGATGAGAGTATTCGAGGACTTGTTCGACGCTGATGGTTCAGAGATCTATATCAAACCTGCCAGAGAGTACATCCAAGTAGGTGTTCCAATTAACTTCTACACCATATTGGAGTCCGCTGTCCGAAAAAACGAAGTAGCCATCGGCTATAGAGTCATCAAGGACGCCAAAGATGCTAACAAGGGCTACGGAGTGTATGTGAACCCTAAGAAATCAGAAGAGTTCGTCTTAGATGCTGATGATATGGTTATCGTCCTGTCAGAGGACTAAGCCTGGTTTCTCAGCGCTTCGCGTATTTGTTTCATTGCCCTTCTTCTATACAATCTGGTATTATGATTGCCAGCAGGTATATTTTCAATATAGTCAAGGACATTAAACTTCTGATGACCATTTAGAGACTTCACCTTTGTGAAGATCTCATTCTCCAAATTTTGATATGTCATAGGAACTGGTGGTTTATTCCGAGTAATTTAACGGTCGAGTGTTATCCAGTGTTTATTACCTTATTGTTATTTGATTAATAATGCTTTTTCGACAATAGTCTCAGTTCATTTTGACTTCATTGTTTTTATAGGCAAAAAACCTATATTGACGTCACATTAAACCAATTGACACCCTACTCATGGCCAACTCAGATTTGCTATCAGGTTTCATGACGACAGTTACGGAGCGTAATCCTCATGAGCCCGAATTCATCCAGGCAGTAAAAGAAGTAGCTGAAACGATCATCCCATTTATAGAGGACCACAAGAAATATAAGGAAGCCAATATTTTGGATCGGGTTATAGAGCCCGAGCGCGTCATTATTTTTCGTGTGCCGTGGATGGATGATTCCGGTAAAGCACGACTAAATCGCGGGTTTCGCGTACAAATGAACTCTGCTATAGGTCCGTACAAAGGCGGTCTGCGATTTCACCCAACAGTAAACTTGAGCGTGTTGAAATTTCTTGCCTTTGAGCAGGTTTTCAAAAATAGCCTGACCACACTTCCTCTTGGAGCTGGGAAAGGAGGCAGCGATTTTGATCCAAAAGGCAAATCAGAAGGTGAGGTAATGAGGTTTTGTCAAAGCTTCATAACAGAACTTTCCAGGCATATAGGTTCATACACAGATATTCCTGCTGGTGATATTGGTGTCGGAGCCAGAGAGATTGGCTATATGTTTGGTCAGTATAAGCGATTGAGCAACCAATTCACAGGGGTTCTCACCGGCAAAGGATTGCATTTTGGGGGAAGCCTCATTCGAACAGAGGCCACTGGGTATGGAGTCGTTTATTTTGCAAAAGAGGTATTGAAAAAACGAGGAGACTCGTTAGAAAACAAAACATGTGCTGTATCGGGTAGTGGCAATGTTGCACAGTATACGATTGAGAAACTTATTCATTTTGGCGCTAAGCCTGTCACGGTATCGGATTCTCAGGGCTTCATCCATGATCCTGACGGTATAGATGAAGAAAAACTAGATTACATCAAAGAACTCAAAAATGTAAAACGAGCTCGTATCCGTGAATATGCGGAGAAATTTCCCAAGGCAAGCTTCAACGAGGGCATTACACCATGGCATGCCAAGGTAGACCTTGCTTTTCCGTGTGCCACACAAAACGAGCTGCCAGAGGAAGATGCTCAAATCTTGATCGATAATGGTTGCATGGGCGTATTTGAAGGAGCCAATATGCCTACCACCGAGGGTGCGGTCAAGATAATCAAGGACAAGCAATTGCTTTTTTCACCAGGAAAAGCCTCCAATGCCGGAGGCGTAGCAACTTCCGGTCTGGAAATGTCTCAAAACGCGCAAAGATTAAACTGGTCCCGAGAGGAGGTCGATCAGCGACTCCAATCTATTATGAAATCAATTCATGACAATTGTGTGGAATATGGTGCAGGACAAAATGGCTACATCGACTATGTGAAAGGAGCGAATATCGCCGGTTTTGTGAAGGTGGCAGATGCCATGATTGTGCAGGGCGTAGTGTGAAAAAAGAGGATGACTTACCCTCAAATTTACGTCGAAGTAAATATCTTTGGCGCAGCTCTAAAACGGAACAATCATGTTAATGCTTTTCTTCATTATCTTTCTTTTCATTGCGGCAATTGTTTGTCCTTTCATTTTGCCAAATGAAAAAGTGAGTTCGCACAAAAAAGACCATCAGGTATAATTAACCCTCGTAGGGCGTATTAACCAAATTCATCGTATCCAGGTCCAGCGCTAACAGGTTTCCCTGTCCTGATCTCTCAGGATAGACACAGCCATTGTCAAGGGGAATGATAGGCTTTCCTTCCTCAATGTTTTTATGGATCACCGAGAGAGATAAAGGCACATGTCCGTGCACTACAGTTCTGTTCCCAGCCTTTTCTCTATTGTATGAAAACTTTCGGATGGTCAGCATATCCTCAGTTGTAGAAAAAGCATTTTCCTTCTCAAAATCAAACCCCGCATGGACCAATAAAAACCCTTCGGTCCTGATGAAATGGTGTGTGGAAAGCAGGAAGTCTCGATATCTGGAATCAGATAAAAATGCTTGGAGCTCTTTTGGTAAAAGACCGTTTTGAAGGAGCACTTGCTTTTTGCTCTCATCATGTGGTTGCTCTAAAAAATCTAACAGGAGTTGGTCGTGATTGCCCCGAACAAAGAATATCTGGTACTTACTGGATTTTAGATCTATTAGGTAATCTAATACCCCCACGCTTGTCGGGCCCTTTGAGATGTAATCACCAAGTAGGAAAACTTGATCTGAGGGTCTCGGATTCAGGCGATGCCATAGCCGAGTCAAACTCTTCAGGCAGCCATGAATATCTGGGATAACTAGCCTTCTACCTAGATCAGGTTTAGCCAGTGAGACGGAAGAAACGAGCTCTTTTATTACTTGCTCTTCTCCTCTTGGTTCTGCTTGCGAAAATCTATGAAGGACAGAGCGGCTCCGAATGCCGCCAGGAATATCAAGATATTCACAAATAGATTGACTCCGTCAGTTACAGCAGGGTTTGTAATGTCCATTGTGCTTTTTTTGCGAATATAAAGCAATATAAAGCCAGCTCCTATCAATCAAAACAGGAAATTCAAAGAGCAGACTTCACGGCTTTTAAAAACTTGTTGACATCACGACTGTCATTGTAAACATTTGGCGCCACTCGGATAGCGTCACCTCTCACTGAAACCGATGTTTTATGAATTCGGAATTGCTGTTGTAGTTTTTCGACCGACAGGCTTTTTGGCAGCCTCAGGCCGATCAAGTGCTCCGCCCGATAATCAGCGTCTTGCACCTGATAACCAAGGGATAGCAATTCCGCTATAGCATCTTTCATCAGCTCATGGCAGTATTCCTGGATCTTTGATGGTTGCCACTTCAGAATTTGCTTAAATGCCTGGATCATCATTGGAAGCAAGATAAAGTTGCTATGCTCTCCCACCTCGTATCGCAATGCTCCTCCGTGATACTTTGATTGATAGTTAACCAGTCCTGCAAAATCTTCAGAATCCAATCTATTGATCCAGTTTTCTTCAATTGGCTGCCCCTCATCAAAACGCTCACCATAGTAGGCCATGCCAATTCCGTACGGTCCCATCAGCCACTTGTAAGAGGCACAAATCACCGCATCGGGTCTTAGTACTTCTGTATTGAATGGTAGCGCTCCTATAGATTGCGTCCCGTCAATAATGAGTTGAGCATCAAATTGATCACAACGTTCACGAATTGCCTGTAGATCAAACAAAGTACCATCTGCCCAATGGACATTGCCTATGCTCACAGCGGCAGTTTCCTTGTCGATACTGTCGAGAATTTTTTCATTCCATAGCTGACCGCGATTTCCAGTAGATTCACCCTTCACCAACTTCGTGTCATAACCTAGATTCATCCAAGGGTATACATTGCTTGGAAACTGTTCGTCAGCTAAGATGACCTGACCTTTCTTCTTGTTTAGGTTTCGGGCTACATTGGCTAGGCCATAGCTGACCGAAGGAATGACAACACATCTTCTGGGGGATTCTGAGCCAATAACTTTCGAAAAAAGGACTCGGGCTGTTTCTCCATCTTTGAAAAAATCCTCAGAGGAAATTTTATGCGGTCTTCTTTTTCTTGCAATACCTTTTTTTCCTGCATTTTCTACCTTTTTCAGCATGGGTGACATGTAAGCGCAGTTGAGGTAGGCATATTTACGTTGCAGTATAAATTTGTCTCTTTGGCATTTCATTCTAATGATGTTGGGAAGATGATAAAAGTGAAGCTATTCAATTCAATAAGTGAAGGTCGTAATTTAATTGCAAAAGGAGAGATCAAGCAGGTTGTTGCTGAGGGGAAAAGTCTGTGCGTAGCGAACTATGAGGGTCAGTTCTATGCCTTTGCCAGCCTGTGTCCCCATATGGGTCAACGCTTACATCAAGGGCATCTCAATACTTTTGGCGAGGTCATCTGTCCACTTCATACCTATCGCTTCCACTTAAAAACAGGAGTAGAAGCCGAGAGAAGATGTGGAGAAATGAAGGTTTATGAGATTATCGAAGATCCTGACGGTCTTCATTTGATCATTTAGCCAATTCGAAAATACCGGACCACAGACACCAGGAAGTCTGCAATACTGCCGGCAATTGGGTTATCAGCACCTCGTCCGACGATATAAAGCACAAAGAGAAAATAGATAGACAGCAGGATATAGGCCTTTAATTTTCCGATGTACTTGCCAACGGTGAATATCACTACAGCTAGAATGGTGAGCAGCCACAACAAAAATCGCAATTCGCTACTCAGATCAATAATATCAGGAGGCATTTGGACAGGCCCCTTGATTAAGGTAAATACGAATAGCGGAAACCCTAAAGCAAAGCAAACATCAAAGATATTGCTCCCTAATGCATTTGATATCGCGTCGTCATACTTTCCACGTTGTGCATCTTTTATCGAAATAATGGTATCCGGAAAACTGGATGCCGCAGATGCCAAAATCAGCGCAACAAACATGACTGGGATATCCAAGCCATGTAGTTCTCCAAAGTAAGCCACGTGATAGGTGTCTTTACCGATCCATTCGCAAGCGATGACCAGCAAATAACAAACAGCTGCTATGGACAAAGTCGCAAAAACAAGTAGTGACCATGCTTTGGGGTCATTGATCTTCTTCTTACCAATAAATATCCGCTCCAGGTCAAAGGTCAGAATCCCCTTCAGGATCGACTTGTGTTTTCTTTCTTCATCTTCAAACTCATCTTCGGATATGTGTCCCTCTTCCAGGAAACTTTCCTGCTCTTTGCGGCTCATCGTGCTGAACATATAGATGATATAAACCACATAAACCATCATGAGCACCATACCATGATACCAATACAAAGTGGATCCGCTGATCAACACTAAAAAGATAAACTCTGCAATGATCAATGCAATTCCGTCTCGCAAGAGTACTTTACGCGAGACATGTATTCGTTTTGCCAGCCCCATGGTGGTCACCGCTATCACAGAGACTGCAGGGATAACCATACCGTTGAAAATGGCACTCCCGGCAGTAGTACCAATACCACCTGAGAATCCACTTGCATCCATCAAAATGAATAGGAAAAATAAGGAAGTAAACACCTCGGGCATAGAACTCGCGATGGCGTTAATGGTCGCCCCTCGAACCCCCTCAGAAAGATTGCGACCTACATATTCCGACGCAGTCATAAACCCATCTCCAGCCCTCCAGATCACAACGCAACATACAGCTATAAGAAATAGCGGTAAAAGAATTCCCATTAATTAATTTGTTTATGAAAGAGTTATATTCTCTCGAATGGCTGGCAGTTGAGGGCGAAATTAACAATTTTCCCCTTCCCCGCCTAATTTGCAAAAATTTTGGGAAAATCAAAAAGACCAAGAAAAAATGCAACCTTTTATGCTCAAAACAGATCATTATCTAATAGGACAAAACTCAATCAACAATTATGTTTCGAAATTTTTTTAAAACTACACTTAGGAACTTGGCCAAAAACAAGTCCTATGTGGTAATCAACGTCCTCGGATTAAGCCTGTCTCTGGCATGTTGCATTGTTGGCTATATCAACTACAAGTATGCAGCGGACTTTGATAGTAATCATCAATACCAGGACCGTATCTACAAAATACAAGTCAACAAGTCAGTACAAAACCGAACGGTGCCTTATGGGATCACACCCCTGGCATTAGGAAAAGCCATTCGTGGTCAGTTTACGGGAGTAGAGGAGGAAGTCAGGGTCACCCGACTTGGGCTCGTGCTGAAGAAAGACGATCAGATATTTGATGAAAACATTGCCTTTGCCGATGAGGCATTCTTCGACATGTTTACCTATCCATTTAAACATGGCAGTAGAGAAGCTTTTCTCGACAGAAGCAATATTATTTTATCAGAAGAGACCGCTGACAAATACTTTGGCGACATCAATCCTGTTGGCGAGTTTCTGACGATGATAGATGACAAAGGAGACCGACGCACCATGCGTGTAGGTGGTGTACTTGAAAAGATACCTAACAACACTAGTATTACACTTGATGCGCTGACGCATTTTGACAATATAGAGGAGATCGTCAATAGCAAGGACCGAGAATGGAAGTTGTTTGTCGCTGGGACTTTTATACGTACTACTGATAACCAGTATCCTGAGCACGTAGTGAAGGAGCTCAATGACCAGTACATCCAGGTTCAGAACGAAGCTCGAGACAATTGGAAGGTGGCCAGTTACTATTTGGAGCCGTTGACTACTTTAGGTAAGAATGCTGAAGATATTAGATCCAACTGGCTCAATGAACCACCTCCCCCACCTGCCGTTTTTGTTCCTTTTATCATGGCGATTTTTATGCTACTCATTGCTTGCTTCAATTTTACGAATACATCGATCGCTATATCCAGTAAGCGTCTGAAAGAAATTGGTGTCAGGAAAGTCATGGGAGGAAGTCGGAGTCAGTTGATCGTGCAGTTCATGGGTGAAAACCTGGTATTGTGTTTCTTGTCATTGCTTGTGGGTCTGCTCGTCAGTTACTTTCTTGTCCCCGCTTATGCTTCCATGTGGCCATTTCTTGATTTTGACCTGAATCTCGTCGACAACTACGAGATTTATGTTTTTCTTTTCATTTTACTGTTTTTCACGGCAATAGTAGCGGGAGCGTATCCCTCACTTTACGTATCTGCTTATCGTCCCGTCAGTATTTTGCGTGGCAATCAATCACTAGGTAAAACCGGGATATTGTCCAAAGCTCTCCTAGCCTTCCAATATACGTTGACAGCCATCGCACTAATTGCCAGTTTGGCATTTTCTGAAAATGCGCTATACCAGCGAGGGTTGGATGTAGGTTTTGAAAAGACGAACGTGATTTCCGTGAGACTGGAAACACCCTCAGAATATGACAAGTTTAGAAGCGCCATCAGCTCAAACCCCAATATTGAAGCCATTGCTGGTACTGAAGAACACATTGGTAGATGGAATTACACGAGGACTCTGCATGATGGCAAGCAGGAGATTGAGGCTAATATGATGGATATGGGGGTTGATTACCTCGGTGTAATGGATTTGAAAATGATAGAAGGCCGTTATTTCCGAGAGGATTTGCGTGAGCATGACCTTCGAAACTCGATAGTAGTCAACGAGATGCTTGTCGAAGAAATGGGCTGGGAAAAACCTCTTGGCAAGACGCTGAGGATAGATGACTCTACCAGGCTGGAGGTGATTGGTGTGATGAAGAATTTCTATATGGATGGCTTTTGGGACCCATTGGAGCCACTTGGCATAAGACCCGCGAAAGATAAACAGATGAACTTTGTTGTAGCTCGTGTTAAGCCTGGAAAATTGACTACAACTTTTAACGAAATGGAAAAAGCCTGGTATGAAGTAGAGCCAGATCGTCCCTTTAACGGCGATTATCAGGATGAATTTATCCGAGATGCCGAAAGAGTAAATGAAAATATAGTCACCATGTTTTCATTTATCGGAGTACTGGCTTTGCTGCTTTCAACTATAGGGCTATTTACATTGGTTTCGCTCAATATTTTGAAGCGGGTCAAAGAGATTGGTGTCAGAAAAGTACTGGGAGCAACTATCCCACATATATTAGGGATTATGAACAGACAATTTGTTTGGATCATGATGATAGCAGCCATCTTAGGGTCTGGTCTGTCATTTCTCGCTATTGACTTGCTCATGGCCTCGGTATTTGCCTATTACAAAGCGATTTCCTTTTTCACTTTAGCATTACCACTTTCATTGTTGTTATTTGTTGCTTTCTCGGTAAGCTCTGGTCGGATCTGGAGTGCCGCGATGAGAAATCCGGTGGATTCATTGCGCTACGAGTAACTGTGCGTCTGAAGATATATTTTCGAGATCTCGGTGATGACATCGCCGAGGTCTTTATTTTTATGGAGTGACTGCTGACTTTTTATTTCAAATAGCTCAATCCCTGGTTTTGGTAGGATGGGCAATGATCTTATTCACTCCTCGATGGAAATATACCATTTGGCTTTCAAGGCGACTTCTGATCCCTTCCTTGCTTGGGCTTGCCTACGTTTTGTTACTCATTGGTCATCCTGTCGACTGGCAAAGTTTCAACTCCTTGCAAGACATTAGAACATTATTTTCAGATGACTACGTCCTACTGGCTGGTTGGATACACTACCTGGCGTTTGACTTCTTGGTAGGAACCTGGATATTAAGACACAGCCAGCAAGCTGAAATACCTCATTTGTGGGTGGTTATACCCATAGTCCTGACGCTTTTTGCCGGGCCAGCCGGTTTCATCGGGTACTTGTTGCTTCACTACCAAAGGACCAGAAGTTGGCCAAACCTACTTTAGAGTGGACCGATAAGCCTAGTTGACAGCAGGACTACTTTTAGCAAGCTTCTGCACTTCTTCCATCATTTTCTTATTGGTACCCATTTCTACGTTCACTCGGAGTGCCTTTAGTCCAATGACACCTTGTAACTCTTCGAGTTCAAATTTTTCTGTATATGGAGAAAGCAGCCCTTGATGTTGCAGATACTCGATATAGGTGAGATATTCCTTCGCATCCTCATCTTGAGAATAGACAATAGCAATGGTATTAGGCTGGGTCAGCCGTTCATCGGAATCTTTGATCAGTACCTTGTCGATACGTTTCTTTACGATCTCATAGCGCATGTTGTAGGCCCCGTACACGTCAAACTGCTTTTCATCCATTCGAAACTTGACAGAGAGCGCTTGATTGTGAACCAGGATCAAGTGCGTAGTATCAAGCGGTAAGCTCAACGTCTCTTTGAGCTCAAAAGCTTTTCTGGCTACCTCCACCTGAGTTTTCAATTGCCAGAGCCGGAGGTTTTTCAAGTACATTTTGCTGAAGTTCTTCTGTCTGGTGATCGACTGGCCTACATACATGTTGTACTCTACGCCATCAGTCTTGTACTTCTCGAAGTAGTGCGGGAAAATTTTTTGAGCGCTTCCCTGTTCTATTTCCAGGTATTTAGAAATGGTTTCATTGATAGTTGTCAAACTATCTTCAAAGGATTTTCGCTTGTGGTAGACAATTTTCAAATCTTGATCCAGTGCCTCAAAATATTTGTCAGCGCTGGGTTTGAGATCAGGCAAGTCCGCCAAAAGTCCTTTGATCAGTGGCTCCACCTCCGTCTTGATAAAGTTCACGATGCTGGACTCGTCTCCGGAGAGCAGCCCCTTTTTCAATTTACTGATCATCTTAGAGATACGATAGGAAGTCTCCCCCATAAGTGGGAAGTCCACCAGGCTTTTAGCCGAAGTCAGTACTGCTTTGGCCAATTTAAGCTGTTCGGTAAGGTCAGCGATGATAGCATTGTTTCTCTCCACAGAAGAGTTTCTAATATCAGAAACAGCATACAGTGGATAGACATCCTTCAAAACAATTTCTTCAGCCATCACACGCTGTCCAGTTTCTTGCTGGTTGAGGATGTGATTTGCTGCTTCAGTAAACTTCCATTCCACTGTAGGATGAATGGAGGTATAGTGCTCCTTAACGATGGATTGAATTTTATTTTCCAACTCCTCTGTACTTCGCTTGAGTGACATGGCAAACAAAGGGAGTATTTCCGCCATTCGATTGAAATTAAAGGCGTTTTGTTTACCAGGGATATTGCTAGCCAATTCTAAGACTCCAATGAATTGCTCATTTATATGCAAAGGAGCGAGCGTGATACTGATAAAAGGTTTTGTGAGCATGTACTCATAGCCTTTGAAATAATGGTTTTTTGAAATGTCAGGAATGGTAACGGGTTTTAGTTCGGTTCTCAACTGATGACTCAAATTGTGAAAAGGCTCTAGATAATTACCATTCTGATCAGCCAATAAGCTTCTACAACTGGCGGATCCTACAGTACAAAAGTTTTCTCTACCAAGTTGAAACTGTGATATACCAAGCATCAAATCAGGAATCTCCAGTAGCGAGCGAAATTTCCCCTCCAGGTAGGAGAAGCTATCTTCGTTGATGATACTATCCTTTTTTAGCAGACTTTCTTTGACGGAGGAGATCACTTCATATTCGGTGGCTTCGGTGAGATGATATATCCCAAACCCCTGAAACTCGAATCGTTCCGGAGGTAGCTTACTATTCCACAACTCCAAATCCTCGGGGTTTTCCAGCAATTCCTGAATCTCATCTTCGCTGAGTTTCGGTAGATCACCTTTGATTACCGTCTCGCAAAACTTGGAATTGAAATCCAAATGATAATGTTTTTCTAATCCATTCTCCTCCTCCAGGGTAAGTGCTATCCGTGTTTCCTGCGCAAGTTCAATGCCATAAAATTGGAACATGATCGCCTGATACGCGGCGAAGGTTTTTTTGCAGGCTATATCTTCGAGCTTCAGAGATTTAACCATATTTCTCAAGGAGCCCGCTTTCTCGATCAGATCAAAAAACAAGGGCGTGGCATAAAAGTAATCCATCGAAAAAGGCGTGAAAAGAGCCGTAATCTGTTCTTCGCTAACAGCTGGCGGAATAATGGCTGTCATGAGGATGTCCAGAAACTCCCGATGCTGCGTGAGGATCTCGCTGTTTTC
>JAHCMJ010000054.1 GCA_019192485.1 Cyclobacteriaceae bacterium HetDA_MAG_MS6
ATGGATTAGCATTTGGGGGACATCTTCTAGAAAAGTATAAAATCAAACTGAAGGCCTTTTTTATTCCATATTATTTTCTTTTTATGAATATCAGCGTTTTCCAAGGGGCTTTTTTACTCCTAAAAGGGAATCAGAATGTAAGCTGGTCTAAAGCAGTAAGAAAGTCATGAGTAAAGTCAGCATTATTACTATTAATTACAATCAGACGGGCGTTACACTTGAACTTTTGAAGTCACTTCATGAGCAAGATGCAGAGAATCTGGAAATCATTGTTGTAGATAATGGATCTGATAATAATGATTACATAAGGTTAAAGGAATGCTATCCACATATAAAGCTTATCAGAAGTGAGCATAACCTGGGCTTCGCAGGGGGTAACAATCTGGGGTTTGCTCATGCCATTGGAGAGTTCTGTTTTTTCCTAAACAATGATACGATAGTGCCTACAAATACAATCAGTCAGCTAGTGACCGTGCTGGAGGATTCTTCAAAAACGGGTATTGTATGTCCATTGATTGCTTATCACAGTCACCCAGAGTTATTGCAATTTGCAGGTTATACTGAGATAGACCCTGCGACTGGTAGAAACAAGGCTATTAAACATGGCCAAGGATTTGAGCTAAGTGATCATCTTTACTCCACGCCATATGCACATGGCGCTGCTATGATGGTTAAGCGCCGGGTCATCGATGAAGTAGGTCTGATGCCCGAAAACTTCTTTTTGTATTACGAAGAATTGGATTGGTCGGCACAGATCAAAAAAGCAGGATTTGACATTCTGGTATGCCACGGATGCCACATCTTACACAAGGAATCGATGTCTGTTGGGAAGGACTCTGCTTTCAAGGTATATTTCCAAACCAGAAACCGTATCTTATTTATGCGGAGAAACTATGGGCTCTTTCACCGGTTGATATTTTTCGCTTTCTTCCTGACCGCTACTCTACCAAAAGCTATCATCAAATACATGCTAGCAAAACGAATTGAGCACCTTCATGGGTTTCTTGCAGCGTTATTTTGGAATTTGTCTCATTCAACAAGCAGTACTACCCTAGGCTATAAGTACAACTATTTAAATGAATAGTGAGGTATACCACCTTTTTATTTCCAATAAAGGCCTGATTAATCAGGTCTTTTTTTTGCCAAAAATCGATAGCTGACCACCAAACTTCTAAAACTCAGGCCAGCTCCTCCACTTCACCAATAGATTTAATCATGGAAATAAAAAGGTATTATGAAGTATTTATTGAGCGTAACAATCTATTGGATGCTGCTCCCATGCATAGCACATGCTCAGGATAGTGATTCATTGAATTTCGAATTAGAAATTGGCCGGGTCAGTGCCATTATTAATAATGAAACCATTCTGGACTCATTAGTAGTCAGCGCCCACAAAGCATCAGGATTGCTTAGAGCATTCGATGAGGAGATCGGAATGTATGAGGAAGAAATCTTACAAAAGAGGCGCAACTGGGTTAACTCTTTTCGCTTTGGAATCAACATTTTCTCTGCATCAACATCATATAGTAGTGACAATGAGAGCATAACCACACTGGGAGTACTATCAAATGTAGGGCTCAGCCTGGTGATTGATCCTGAGAAGATCGTCAACCGAGGTAGTTATGTTCGACAAGCCCAACGTAAGCGTGATCGATCAGCTATGCTGAGAAAAGACCATCAACAACGAATCAAGGGAGCAATACTGAATCACTACTACCACTACCTCAGTATGCTGGAATGCCTTGTACTTCAAGAGCACACCCTTAATACCAGGAAACAACACCTCGCTTTCATGGAAGTAGAATTCCGTAACGGCACCGCAACGTATGACCAGCTACTAGTGGTTCAAAACCAGTACAACCTTTGGGAAGAGCAATATGTCAAATCCCGTATTGGAGCTATGCGCAAGAGACGCGAAATCGAAGTAATTCTAGGACTATAACCACAAGATCATGAGTCTTTTTGATTTTGCTAGATTACTGTACCGCAACGCCAAAGCAATTGGATTGGTCGCTGTCACCATGGCTGTTGCGACCTTTATTTTCACATATAATGCGCCAAAGGAATACGCAGTGTCCGCATTGATCTATACGGGCATTGCCTCTGGATTTAACCTTGAATCCGGTAGTGCTGACAAAATCGACTATCACGCCGTCAATAACGCATTTGACAACTTGATATCTATCATCCAAAGCCGGGAAACACAACAAGAAGTACTGCTCAAATTGCTTAGCAAGCATATTTATCTGGAAACCCAAGATGGCCATAACCATGTACCTGAAGCATTTATTGAAAAATACCAGTTGCTCCTCGGAGAGCCAGAAAACTACGTCCGAAGCACTAGTGACTCCACTTACCTCCATCTCAGAGCATTGTTTGATGATGGGGATGAAAAAGTGAAATCCATTATCGACAGTGAAAATGGCCCTTATTCAGTTGGTTCGCTCCAAACGCTGGAAGTCAAGCGTCACAAGTCAAGTGATATGTTGATTTTGTATTACAAATCCACCTCACCAAAAATATCTAAGGAGACCCTGGAGTTGGTAATAGAAGTTTTCACCAACCGTTTTCGAGGGATAAAGGAGGCGGAAACAGGAAATGTAGTTGGCTATTTCCAACGACAACTTGATACGGCTAAGAATGCTTTGAGTCAGGCTGAAGATAAACTAACCTTCTTCAGGTCTGGCAAGAGAGTGATTAACTATGGAGAACAAACGAAAGCCATCGCTATCAAGAAGCAAAATGCCCTGGATGAATATTCCAGACGCAAAATGAATTTGGCAGCTACTCAGGTGGCCTTAAAAGAAATTGAAGAAAGACTGGCCATTCGCGAATCGCTGCTGACCAAAAATGCTGAATTGATAGACAAAAGAAATAGGCTAGCCGAGCTGACTCAACAGATGGCTCACCTTCAGCATCAGCCTGATACAGAAGTATCTCTTTCAGTACTGAAAAATAAAATCAATAGTTATAAGTCTGATATTCAGAAAGATCTGGAATTAATATTCAACTATAGCAATACCAAGGAGGGTCTACCAAGCAAGCAGTTGCTAAATGAGTGGTTGGAGAATATCATCAGCCTAAACCGGGAGAAGGCCAACATTGAATATTACAAGCAAAGACTTCAGGAATTGGACAACCTGTATGACTCCTTCGCTCCGCTTGGCTCTACCTTGGCCAGACTCGAACGAGAAATTGATGTCAGAGAACGTGAATATTTAGAAATACTGAATGGGCTAAATATGAGTAAACTGAGACAACAAAATATCCAGATGTCCAATCAACTGGAAGTGGTTGACTGGCCACAGACCCCGACAAAAGCCATTGAGTCAAGAAGATTATTTCTGGTAATGACATCTTTCCTTTTCGGGATCACCCTGATGACTTCCATTTTTGTGGCAATTGACTTACTAGATCATTCACTTCGTTCTCCTGGCCGTACAGAATCTGTCACAGGCTTGCCAGTAGCGGGTGCCTTACCACATTTCGACAGTAAAACTGATAAGCAATACCCCGATCTCCAGCAAAAGGCGATCAACCATATTATTGATAGGATCGGAATTGAAAACCGCAAGCAATTGATTTTAGTGATCAGTGCTTTTGCGGGCGAGGGCAAAAGCACTCTGTCCAGATTGCTGACTGATAAACTCGAATTACTCGGCCTCAATCCGCAATACTTTCCACTAGCTGTCAACCAACCTAATCAAGAGCGAAGTGCAAGCCATATGATTTCAATGAATATAGAATCAGAAATTGAGAATGGCTTCGAGGGCTATACCATACTTCAGCTACCCGCATTGGTCGGGCGAATCATACCAAAGAATCTCATCGAATCCGCCGATCAAATTCTCTGGCTGGGCAGGGCTGATAGATCTTGGACCTTGGCTCAGCAAAGGCTTAAAGAAAGAATAGAGGCTATGGCATCGGGCAAAATACATATCGTCCTCAATGGTATCAAAATCTATCGTCTGGAGGACCTGCTGGGCGATATTAATCCTTACAGAAATGAATCATTAAAGTGGATTAGAAGGGTTGTAAGGTTCGAGTTTGGCTTATCATTTTTTTAACCATAAATCGGAAATGGCAAATATTGTATGCATATCAATGACTACCTGGAACGGTGATTACATGAAGACCATTGTACATATGATGGGCAGATTGGCTCATCAGAACAAAATTCTATTTGTTGATTACGGGTTCACCTGGAAAGATCTTATATGGACGATCTGTGGAAAGTCAAAAGCTCCAATACGCAAAATGTTGGGTATTGATCCCAGGCTGGTCAAGGTAACCTATCAAGGTAATGAGCTACAACATCTAACCCTACCCCCTTTATTACCTATCAATTGGATTCCAAATCGACACATCCACGATTTTCTCTCCAAACTTCAAATGAGAGTAGCTGCGTATTTTATCCGTAGCGCAATGCGAGTCTCGAACATCGTCTCTCCAACAGTCATCAATGCATTCAATCCTGTTTATGGCATTGGACTCCGGGGACAATTAAATGAAAAAGCTACCATCTATTATTGCTATGATGAAATTAGTTCTGCTTGCTGGTGTAAGCAACATGGAGGAAGGCTTGAAGTCCAATTCTTAAAAAAAGTGGATTTAGTAGTCGCAACCTCCAGCGCACTTCAAAAATCAAAAAGCCGTCACCATTCTAATGTGAAGTTGATTGAAAATGGAGTCGATTTCCCATTTTTTCACACCTCCTATCCAAGGCAAAAAAGAAAACCCAGGCCCTTAATAGGCTATATAGGTTCCGTTGATAGCCGGCTGGATTATCAGCTGCTCGATGATGTAATCACCCAAAATGAGCATTGTGATTTTGCCATCGTAGGTCGATTAGTATCCAAAGAAGCTTCCCAGATGGCTCAATATCCCAATGTCAATTTGACAGGACCTGTGGATGTCTCGACATTGCCGGAATGGTTAGGCAGAATGGATTGCGCGATAATACCCTTTAAGTGTGATGAGTTTAACCGCAACATTTACCCATTGAAGATCAATGAATACTTCGCAGCCGGACTTCCTGTAGTGAGCACAGCCTTTGCGAATTTGTCGCCATTTGAAAAACTGATATACGTAGCTGACACAGCTACTGATTTTACCAAAGCAATAAGACATGCATACCGGTCGGATTCTACCCACATGGAGCAGCAGAGAATAGCATTTGCCAGGAAAAACGATTGGGCTCTACGTGTAAACATACTTCAAGGCTTAATCCATGAGTAAGATCGGATCCATTGCGATTAAGCTCACTACTGGAGATAACTTCAAGTCTCTTCTAAGCAATCTAATGGCCTCCAGCTTAGGGGTTGTCGTGTTTTTATTGATAGCAAGGAAATCCGATGTTCACGATTTCGGCTCGTTTACATTATTCATGAGTATATGCGGCATTTTCGACCTTATACGTACCGGGCTCTTAAGGCAAGCTTTAGTCAGAGAAATAAGGATAGCAGAAGACAAAGACAGGCATACTAACATTTACCAAACTGGCCTCTTCATCAATTGGCTCGTCATTATTCCCTTCATAATGATCCTTCCGATCGGATGGTCAGCGACCGGGTCCAACGGCTTACTACTGTTTATCAAATGGTATCCTCTTCTGATTGTGAGTCAAGGAATGCATCAGTTTGGGAGTTGGATTGCCCAGGCCAAAGGTGATTTCTCCATGATGAATAGGTTTCGACTTGTCACTAACCTGCTTTTCATCGCTTTTATCTTATTGCTAGACTTCTTGAATCATTCGCTTACCATTGACACATTATTATGGATGCTAACCATTTCTAACACCGTCGCCTCTCTACTATCTATCGCAGCGATTGCCGAATTGAGGTCTGTCCCCAGATATAGTACAGCCATAAGCTCAAGGCTAGTACGATTTGGGTATAGAAACATGATGACCTTGCTTGGAAGCAACCTTCTGAAGAGTTCTGATGTGATGATCCTTGGTTTTTACTGGGGTAACATCGCTGTTGCTCAATACGCTATCCCTTTCAAACTATTGGAAATCGTAGAAATACCCTTTAGATCTTTCCTTGCTACTGCATATCCCAAAATGACCGAAGCGCATGCCAGAGGCATGAAAGAAAAGTTCATGAAGATATTGACATCAACTTTGGTTAGAGGCTATTTGATTTCCGTTCCTGTAGCGATTGCTTGCTTTTACTATCCTGAGTTTGTGATCAATAAGATAAGTGGTACGGCGAGCGACAGTGATGCTGCATTTATCTTGAAAATTGTTGCATTCGCCATGATTCTAATACCCCTTGATAAGACCCTAGGGCTTGCGTTAGATGCACAAAACAAGCCTGGAATCAATGCCATCAAGGTCTGGATTATGGTTATCATCAATATACTTGGTGACTTTTCCATTGCTCTTGTAGGTGGTCATTTTGCCTGGATTGTTTTTATAACAGTTGCCAATCAACTTGCTGGAATAGGCTTTTCGTTGAGGCAAGTCCTGCAATCAGGCTTCCTGCCGGATTGTAAGCTATTCCTGGCATCTATTTGGAAAACTCTCAAAAATCGAACGATACCCACCAAATATCGAAAGCTTCCAGTTCCAGACGCGGAGACTTCCCAACTTGGTTAAATGGAAATAAAAAGACCAAACTTTTTCGTAATCGGTGCAGGAAAATCAGGAACTACCACACTGTATCATTCGCTCAGCCAACATCCCCAGGTGTATTTAACGCCTACGAAAGAAACTAACTATTTTGCCCTCAAGGGTAGAAAGCTACCTAAAGGTCCAGATCCAGATCAGAAGTTTCACTTTCCTGGCTCCATCACAGACAAAGCACACTACTTAGCCCAATTTCAAGGTTGTCAACAGCAGCACCTGGCTATTGGCGAAGTATGTCCTATGTACCTATACTCCGATGTAGCTGCAAAAAACATAAAGGAGTTTAACCCTCAGGCTAAGATCATCGCGATACTCAGGCAACCATCCCAGCGGCTATACTCTCGATATATGCATTTAGTTAGAGAGCGCCGGGAACCAAAGGATTCCCTACTCCAAATTTTTGATGAAAAATCAATTTGGTGGGAAAGAAAAGATTTGATCCCGGAAGGGTTTTACCACATGCACCTCTCCTCCTACTTTAAGCTTTTTGATAATGATCAAATATTGGTATTGCTTTACGATGATCTAGTCTATGATAAGGAAGGAACATTACAAAGCATATTCAGACATCTTGAGATTGATGAAGAATTTCGACCTACACTGGATATTGTTTTTAATAAATCCGGAAAAATAAATAGCCGCTTCGTTGACTGGTGGATCGGCCAAAATAGTGTTCCAAAGCAAATAATACAAAGCTTGGCTCCTGCTTTGTTTAATCATTTGAAAAGAACCCAAACCATGAAGAAGTGGGTGACACATTTTCGCAATAGGAACCTAAAGTCCAACCCCGCGCCAAGCGGACTGCTAAGAAAACTAACGGACTCTGTATACAAACAGGACATTTTAAGATTAGAAGGTCTGCTTCAAAAGGATCTTTCGCCCTGGCTAACATAAATGAAAAACAGATGATCATAATAGAATATATGGTGCTTACATATCTTGGCATCAATGTCGGATACATTCTCCTATTTGCTCTGGCATCGCTACGCAAAGTGAAAGATGTGGAAGTCACACAAGTCCATGATAAAACTAACCGCATAGCCATATTGATACCAGCTTATAAAGAGGATCAGGTCATTGTCAACTCAGCAAAAGAAGCACTTAGACAGCGCTACGCGGACAACAAGTTCGAAGTTTTCATACTAGCTGATCAATTGCGGTCCAAGACTATCGAAGCATTGAATCATACAAAGGTCAATGTTATTGAAATTGAACTTGCTCAAAGTAGCAAAGTAGGTGCATTGAACCAATCTCTACAGCATATCGATGACTTTGATATCGCCGTCATATTAGATGCTGATAACCTTATGGATCATGACCTACTCAATATCGTTAATGGCTATTTCAATGCAGGTTACCAAGCCATCCAGGGTCAGCGAATAGCCAAGAACACTGATTCCAAGATCGCTTTCTTAGATTCCATAAGTGAAAAAATGAACAATCTAATTTTCAGAAGAGGACATGTCAACTTAGGCCTGCCGAGTGCGCTGATTGGCTCAGGCATGGCTTTTGAGCTTAACATCCTGAAAGCTTACCTGAGTCAAATAGACGTGCTTGGTGGTTTTGACAAGGTATTGGAAGTCATGTTACTAAAAGACAGGGTAAACATCTGCTATGCAGAGGATGCCAAAGTGCTGGATGAGAAGGTCAGCGACAAAACCAATTTTACTACTCAACGCACACGCTGGATAGCTGCCCAGTGGAGATATGGATTCCAGTATCTTTTCGACGCCACCGCTCATCTACTGAGATATGGCAATATCGGCTATTTTGATAAGGTATTACAATTTCTCCTGCTTCCAAGGTTAATGTTGCTCGGATTTTTGGGCTGTTCTGTTTTAGTCAGCCTTTTGAGTTCAGCAATAGAAACTTTGCCTTTAGTCATCTTATCAGGCCTTTACGGTTTCGCACTTTTACTTGTCATTCCCCAGAAAGATAGCCTTCAACTAGCCAAATGTCTTGGCGTAGTTCCTACTCTATTTTGGCGGATGGTTATTGCCTCCCTTCAATTTAGAAAAGCAGGAAAATCTTTTCTTCACACAGAACATCATGTAAACTAAGATGAGAATAGGTATTGAAGCTCAGCGAATATTCCGCAAAAAAAAACACGGCATGGACATCTATGCACTTGAACTCATTAAGGCGCTGCAGCAATGGGACAAGCATAACGAGTATTACATATTTGTAAAACCCGGACCGGATGTTTGCCTCAAGGAGTCCAGCAACTTCAAATTGGTCATGATTAAAGGAATTACCTACGCAGACTGGGAGCAAATCTCCTTGCCCATGGTTAGCCGTAAATATGACCTAGACCTTTTACACTGTACCAGTAACACCGCGCCTGTGTGGTGCTCCACACCTATTATACTTACCCTGCATGATATTATTTACCTGAAAGAGGGTCTTCGTGGTGGGTCGATTTACCAACAGTTGGGACACTTGTACAGAAGATTTATCGTCCCCAGAGTATTCAAAAAGGCAGCAAAAGTTTTAACAGTATCCAAGTTTGAAGCCAATGTCATAGAAGAGTACTTTGAAAAGGCCAAAGAAGTAAAAGCGATCTACAATGGTATAAACCGCGGATTCAATAACAGGAGTAAATCCGATTCCTGCTCCGTCCTCAATATTACGAAGCAAGAGTACTTACTCTTTCTTGGCAATACCGCACCCAAAAAAAATATGCTAGGTGTAATCAAGGCCTACTGCCAATACATTAGACTTGATCCGGAAGCCCTTCCCCTCGTCATTCTGGAAACAAGTAAAGATTATATAGCTCAATTGCTACGGAAAAATCATTTGCCCATAGAAACCATTAATCATATTTATTGCCCCGGATACATTTCACATGATCAGCTACCACTTCTCTACTCCGGTGCCAAAGTGTTTTTGTATCCATCGCTTAGAGAAAGTTTCGGGATTCCTATCATCGAAAGCATGTCGTGTGGTACACCTGTTATCACCTCTTCCACTTCTTCAATGCCTGAGGTGGGTAAGTCGGCAGCGTCTTACGTCAATCCACGAAATACAAATGAGATGGCTCACACGCTGCTGAATCTGGTAAAATCTACATCGAAACTCCGACTCATGTCCAGGTTAGGCTTGGAAAGAGCCAAGGCTTTTAGCTGGACAAGTACCTCGCAAAAAACACATGAGATATATCTGGAGTCTATTCCGAAATCCTAATTGCTAAACTTCGATTGATTCTAACCAAAAATCGAAAGTTATCAGATCGATGGCTTTATTCATCGCAATTTCAAGGGAATGAAAGCTAAAAGAAAATATTTCTCCGGTCTAAATGCGCTCAGATTCCTGGCGGCATTCTTAGTTATTTTTAATCACATCGAGCAATACCAGTTCTGGGCTGGCTGGTCTAATATATGGGGACATTCTGTGATCAATCAGCTCGGACATTTACCAGTAAGTTTCTTTTTTGTGCTTAGTGGTTTTTTAATCACCTATCTCCTTTTGACGGAGATTGACAATAGCGGTAGTATCGACTTGTCACATTTCTACTGGAAAAGGTTCATACGTATATGGCCGGTGTATTTGTTAGTTGCACTTGTAGCCCTCTTTATTGTTCCTGAGTTCCAGGATGCTAGCTTCGGTTCGCTACCATCACCCAATCGGCCTGTCGTCTACTTCTCCATATTTTCATTCATGCCAAATATCTTGCGAATCTCATTTCCTACGCTGATTGGCGGTAATCAGCTATGGTCAGTAGGCGTTGAAGAACAGTTCTATCTCTTCTGGCCATTACTACTGATGCTATTCAGAAGGCGGATACTGGTTTTTTTGATTGGTTTTGCTTTTTGCAAGATCTTGATTCAAATCACCTTGATTGCCATGGAAGTGCCAGATGCTGCATTATGGTTCAAGCAATTGGTGCAGTTATATGTACTTTTCCCAGTCGAGCAAATGGCCATAGGTGGTATAGGTGCATGGATTTGGTTCAAGGAATCCGAGCATTGTAAGAGGGTGATAGCTAATCCATTCCTCCTATTATTTACAGTTTTGGTGGTGTACTCTCTGTTTGACAAACTCGAAACTTTAGGTCTTATCTCTCTGACTCAGGGTATAATTTTCATGCAGTTTATCGCCTTGGTCATTACTTCGAAAAAAGTGCATAGACTGCTGGATAACAGACTTTTATCCTACTTAGGGGAAATTTCTTATGGAATCTATATGTGGCACACGCTGATTATTTTTTTTGTGATCAGTATTTTAAAAGCCATTGGTGTTGACAGCCATTGGTCACTTTACATGATTACTCCGGTATTGACCCTGGTAGTCGCACATGTTTCTTATCAGTTGCTGGAGAAGCCAATACTCGCATTCCGCAACGTCAAGATAAATAACCTTATACCTCTTAGGAAAAAGTATGCAAGCCTATAACTATCATTTTCCTATTAAGCTGTCCACTTTTTTTGTATTAGCCATCTTGGGAGCGTGGTTGATGGCTGCCACTACCGTTAATACCTCTTTGACCCTGGCAGCAGTCCCGGTTCTGGTACTTGCTGTCATCTTATTGATGAGAAAAATAGAGTGGATCTTGTTCTCCGCTGTAATCATGGCATTTTTCACTTCTTTGCTGTCAAGATACATTGTCGGGGTGCCTTTCGGGCTAAGCATCGATGGTTTACTATTATTAATGATCATCGCCATCATTTTTAATCAGAAGATCTCATGGAATTCTTCCTTACTAACGAATGTCCTAAATCTTGCTCTGTTGGGGTGGATAGTTTTCAGTCTAGTAAGTCTGGCCAATCCTTCAGCCACCAATATTATGGCGTGGTTGTATGCCAACAGGGGTTTGTCCTTCTACCCCTTTCTCTTTGTATTCCTAACTATGTATAGCATGCAGGAGAAACGACATTTGAAAACCTTTCTTACGATCTGGGCAGGGCTTTCCATACTCGGTACATTGTGGGGAATCAAACAATTATTGATCGGCGTGAGTACTGTTGAACAGCAATGGCTCAATGCAGGAGCTGCCAGCACACATATACTTTTTGGTCGGTTAAGAGCATTTTCCTTTTTTAGCGATTGTGCTCAGTTTGCAGCTAATCAATCACACACAGCACTGGTTTTTGGTATTATTAGTCTGTATCCCGGAAGATTCCGGCAGCGGTGGATTTTTATGGTTGTTGCAGGACTTACTCTATATGGAATGGTCATTACGGGTACCAGAGGTGTCTTGGCAGTATTAGCTGTGGGTGGGCTTGTATATCTCCTGATGACCAAGAACTTCAAAATAGTCTTATTGGGTCTTTTTCTAGCCAGTGGGACTTATATTTTCCTTAGGCACACTTATATAGGCCAATCCAACTATCAGATTCAAAGATTGCGTTCTGCACTGGATGCCAATGATCCCTCTTTTCAGGTAAGGCAGGAGCGTATCAAAATACTCCGTTCGTATCTAGCTGATAAACCCCTAGGCGGAGGTATAGGCAGTGCTGGTTATTGGGGCAAAAGATTTAATCCTGGAAGCTTTTTGGCCGAAATAGGAACTGACGGTCATTATACAAGAATCTGGATGGAAACAGGAATTATTGGGCTCTATTTCTATCTCATCATGTTGAGTTTAATCACCATATACCTAGGACTCCGATTATGGCCTTTGCCTAATTCCTTTCACAAACAAATCATGATAGCTTTCTTCAGTGGATGGGTTGGGCTCTGTGCCGCGAGCTACACCAATGGTCTCATGATACAGCATCCAACTGGTGCGCTGTTGTTTACAAGCCTTGGTTTCGTTTTCCTGAGTACCTCCAAAATCTATCAGCCTAGAGCGTTTTGATCCTATTCATTAAAATAGGTTTATGTGCCCTGCTGATTGGGATTACTTTGTCCTTGATGACTAGGTTAGTTTCCTCAATATCAACCACTTTAGATAAGTTGACCACATAAGATCTATGTATTTTCAGGAATTTTTCATTTGTAATCTTGGAGGCTATATTCTTGACGGTAGAATGTACAATAAATCGCTTCCCATCCTCCAGTACAAAAGTCACATAATCACCAAGTGATTCGATATAAAGGACCTGTTCTAATTCTATCCTAACAAACCGACCATCCACTCTAACAAAAAGATCATTCTGATCCTGATGTCGTACATTATCATTTAACTCTCTCGCCCTATTGACAGCTTTCAATAACCTAGGCAATTCAACAGGTTTTGGAATGAAGTCTGTCACTTGATGTTCAAATGCTTCGACAGCATATTCCTTGTGTCCTGTTGTAAAGATTATTTGTGGTAAGTCATCTATGCTTTTTACCAAATCCATACCGGAAAGGTCTGGCATCTCAATATCTAAAAAGACTAAATCAACGTCATTAGTCTTTAGCCAGTTCACTGCCTGTAGTCCACTACTAAAAACAGCCGTAACAGTGAGATCATCAATATGCTCGCATAACATCTCAAGCGACGTGCGTGACATCTCATCATCGTCTACAACAATACAATTCATATTAGAAGGTAATCCGTTAATCTCACCATATCAGTTTCAATCACTGCCTTACCTCTAAGATATTGTTGTTTAATGGTTTTATGAATAGATGGTAGTTTTTTCCTCAGACCATAGTCATGCTTGACTTGTTCCAATTGATTCAATAATTGGCTTAGTGCTGTAAGCCCTACCATCTGAAAATTTGATTTCAGTTTATGTGATTGAGTTGAAATGGTTTCCCAATCTGAGGAATCCAGCGATCGTTCAAGAATATCAAATTCTTTTTCTATCACCTTCAAAAAAATCTCAAACATTAATTTAGCTCGTCCCAAATCAGAATTGTAAAATTGCTCCAAATAGAGCGTATCTAATTCAGGAGAAAACTCGAACTCTTTTGTTGGTTGCTGACCGACTGTAGTCGTCAACCCAAAGGTGGCCATGGCTGCACCTAGCTCATCCGGGGTAAAGGGCTTTGTCAAGTGATAACTCATTCCCGCTTGTAGCGCCTTTTCTTTTTCGTCTACTAAAGCCGATGCAGTAAGCGCAATGATGGGTATAGTTCGATTAGGGTTTGCTTGATCTGCTCGTAACCTGATAGTCGTGTCGTATCCATCCATGATAGGCATCCTGATGTCCATCAAAATTAGATCATACTCCTTTTGTGAAAGTAACTCCAAGGCGCCAACACCATTTTCTGCGATATCGTGTTTCATTTTCCACCGATCTAGGATGCCATGAAGATACTCCTGATTAAATGTGTTGTCTTCGACTACTAAGACTTGACATGAATTAGCACCTGAGTATTTTAGTTTTGGATTTTCGCTTTTGTACTTGGGAGTTTTTGATAGTAATAGTGAAAACGTAAAAGTCGTCCCCACACCTACCGTACTTTCTACTGAAATATCACCCTGGTAGATTTCCAGCAGTTTCCGAACAATGCTAAGACCCAATCCGGAGCCACCATATTTGAGTTTTGTATGGTAATCTGCTTGCTTAAAGGATTCGAAAATATGAGCTATGCGATCCTTGGGGATACCAGTGCCCGTATCAGATATGGAGAATTGCAATCTGACTTTATGATCTATCTCCTCGACTAATCGTCCATCGACTATGATTTCGCCTTCTGCGGTAAACTTAGAGGCATTGTTCAGGAGGTTTAGGAAGATTTGATTGATTACTGTGGGATCCGCAACCACACGAAAATCCCTCGACTGATCGATTCTATTAATATATTTGATGGGCTTAGCTTGCTGATGCAAAGCCCCGATTTGCATTAATCCACGGACTATATCGGCAATATCGATGTCCTTCTCCACTATTTCTAACTCACCGCTTTCAATTTTGGATATGTCAAGTATGCCGGAGATAAGTCCCATTAAGATGTCAGAAGCATGTTTGATATTATTCAGATGCTTTAATTGATCATCAGTAGGCGCTGTATCATACAATAGGTTCGTTATTCCAATGATGGCATTTAATGGATTACGAATCTCATGACTCATGTTAGCTAAAAATTGCTGTTCGGCTTTCCTGGCTTTTTCTGCCTGTTCCGTTGCCTTCGTCAGATCCTGTTCAAGTTTTTTTCGATTGGTGATATCATAGTGGATACCTATTGATCCTATCGTTTTACCGTGCTGATCATATATGGGCGCTCCGCTGACCAGGACCCAGATGAGCTCGCCTCCTTTTTTCCTCATCTGCACCTCATAAACGCTTTGTCGACCCGATTCCCGAAGTTTATCTTGTTTCCCCATTTCCGAAAGGAATTCTTCCGGCAGGAAGACTTGACGAGCATCCTTCCCTATCAGCTCGTGTTCCTGGTAACCGATCATTTCACAAAAGGAATCATATACTTTTTCAATTTTGTGGTCCAGATCAACCTCCATCAGACCCAATTCCATATTTTCAATGATACCTCTATACTTTTCCTCGGATGCTCTAATTCTTTTTTGTGCGAGCCGTATTTCTGTCACATCTCTTACTTGCCACAACTGACCAATGAATCTATCCTCAACATGTATTGGGATAAAATCACAATCAAGTATTGTTCCATCCGACATGATCAACTCCTTATGGTGTACTTGGGACTGGTTGGCTTTGCAATAATCGATGGTATCAATAAAAAGCATAGGGTCTGCAAACAAATGCTTAACCAATTCTGCCGACTGGCGCTGGTCTCGCCCTATAACATCTTCATTGGGTACATCAAATTTGAAAATTCTCCTGAATTCCTCATTGACTAACAGGATGGATCCTCCGTCGTCATTGAGTAGTAGCCCTGCATGTAGGTTATTGATAAGAGCATTCAGGGTTTGAGTGCGGTACTCAATACGCTTTTCTAAGTCGGTATTGAGCTGCGTCAGTCGTTCGTTGGCTTGAAATAGCTCCAGGGATTTTGACTCGAGCAACTTCTCAGCCTCCTTTCTCGCTTGCCGCTCGCGTTCGAATCGTCTTTTTAATACCTCTAATTGAGCTTTAAGCTCCTCTATTGATGATGAATCTGACAATTTCTCCTTCGTCGTCTTGTAGTTGAATAGCTATATCACCGTCTTCCCCAAAATGTTGTAAGCAAGCTTCTATTAGTCCTAATGCCAGATCACTCATCTTCCGGGAGGACTGATACAGGAGTGTCATGCTCGCCTGGTTCATTTCCTCAACATCAAATTTGGGAAGTTCTGCATCTGGGTATAGTTTCCTAACTTCAGGATGAATCTTGCTTTCCAAAGTAGATAAGATTTGAAAAGAAGACGTTATCCCCTCAAAAAATTGTGGATATGCACTCAAGAAGGTTTGAAACAGGTGATGACCAAAACTTCTCAATAAATCAGAAGCGGTAGTACTCGTCAATGTACTGGTCTTGGTCAGCAGGGAGACCAGTTCCTCAAACGGGTATGAACCTACTGCAGTATAAGCGCCACCAGTAGATAGACTAGATTGCTGGATTACCTCATCGACTATTTCATACCCATGATGGTTTTCAATGAATTGAAGAAATTCTGTGAATACGATCCCTTTCATAGCTGCTCACTTCAATTTGAAAACTACTGAACTACATTGAAATATTTGATCAATTTTCGATTTTTGGTTGTAATCCTTCGATTTTTGGCGTGCACACTTGCGTTCATGAATTTGCTAGGCCACTCCTTAAACATCAACTGTTCACCTTTATCCTATCATTACGCCAAAAGACCAACCTGTTTCAGACATAATGACCTCCTAATCAATATTCACTTGCATCTAGTTGATTCTCTGCATTAAACAGAAAGAATTTTACTTTTTTATACAAAAGTGAAACTAATGTATTACATTCACGTTTGTATAACACAACAATAATTTATCGTGGGATCAACAAAAGGCGGAAACATCGGAGAGTTTGAAGAACTGGCACTCCTGGTAGTCGGTACCTTGAACAATAATGCATATGGGGTCTCGGTGCGAAACTTCTTGATGGAGGAAACAGGAAGGAAAGTAAATATCAGCGCGGTGCATGAGGTGCTGAAGCGATTGGAAAAGAAAGCCTATATACGGTCTGAGATCGGTGGTTCTACGGAAGAACGCGGTGGTAGGAGAAAAAAGCTTTTCTTCCTAACAGCTGAAGGTAAGCAAGTTTTGGATCGTTCCAGGGAGCTACGCAATGGTCTCTATAACAGGATTCCTGAGCTGAAGTTTAATTTTTCAGGGCTCTTATGAAACCCATACCACCAGGTCTGCCAGACAAATTTTTGCAATGGTTTTGTCGTGATGATCTGCTTGAGTATATCCGAGGAGACCTTCACGAGCTTTATGGCGACAGGCTTGCTCAGTCAGGGAAAGTAAAAGCTGATTTAGCTTTTTGCTGGGATGTTTTACGGTTTTTCCGCCTTTCTAATATTCGCAGCTCTCAAAACACCTTCAAATCAATGTTTATGCTCAAAAACTATCTAAAAGTGGGCTATCGCAGCCTTAAGAAAAACTGGAAGAATTCGTTAATCAATATTTCCGGATTATCGCTTTCCGTAGGTTGTGCCATCACTACTTTTTTGTTTGCTGATTTTTTCTTTAATCTAAATTCTATTCATACCAACAAAGCCAACATCTATCAGGTAGTTAGCCATATCGAAGAAAATCAGGCTGATGAGCTGTATGGCCCCTCTCCCATGATCATCGGGGAAAAGCTGAAAGCGGATCTTCCGGAGATCCAGGAGTATGTCCGCGTACAATACAAGCGCGGAAATGTCAAGTTTGGCAAGAATGTATTTAGAGAATTGATCCAATTTGCTGATCCTGCTTATTTGGCCATGTTTGACTTTCCACTTGTTGCTGGAGATCGAAACGCCTTAACTGCCCAATCTATATTCATTAGTTCTGCCATTGCTAAGAAGTATTTTGGAAATATCGAGCCAATAGGCAAGCGGATTGACATCAAATTTGGCGAAAGCGTCAAGTCGTTTGATGTAGCAGGTGTGTTTGGTGAAGTACCCGCCAATACGAGCTTCAGACCGAAGATCCTTCTTCATATGGACCAGTATCTCAAATTGGAAGCAGCCAGTACCAACTGGATCGATGAAGCCAAAGCGACATTTGTATCCGTAAACCCCTCGGCCAGGTCGAGCAAGCTAGATCAACAACTAAAGAAATATCAATTGATTCAAAACGAAGCCAACCCCTCCAATCCGGTTACTGCTTATGAATTGATACCGTTCACAGAAGTCAGTGGTATGGCAGGCAAGATCGGCGATAGCGTCGTACAAGGCAATGATAAGTCGGGAACCATAGGTATCGCCGTTACGGGTCTTCTCCTGATTTTGTTTGCCTGCTTAAACTACATCAATATCGCCATAGCTTCTGCTACCATGAGATTGAAAGAGATCGGCGTACGTAAGGTCATGGGAGGTTCGAGAAAAGGCATTGCCAGCCAGTTTCTAACAGAAAATTTTCTTACCTGCGCCTTCGCCATGGTCGTGGGTACATTAGCCTGTTACTTTTTGCTATTACCGGGTTTCAATCAGCTCTCACCTATTGCTATTCCTTTTTCATTTTCGTCGCTTCCTATTGCTATTTTCTATTTTCTTGGTTTGTTCCTTTTGCTAGGTTTTCTTTCGGGAAGTTATCCCGCATTTTATATCTCCAGGTTTCAGGTCCTCAACATTTTCAAGGGAGAGAGAAGCCTTGGAGGACGTAACTACCTGAGTAAGGTGTTGTTGACCTTGCAGTTCTTCCTGGCTTTTGTGACGATTCTGGGGTGCTTCATTTTCACTGATCATGCTCAATATACTAAGCAGATTGGTTGGGGATACGAACCGAGTGGTATATTAGCCTTTCCTATCCAGGACAAGAAACACCTGGAGGCCTTGCGTAACGAAGCAGACAAGCATCCACAGGTGATTCAGACTGCAACCTCCCAACATCATATCGGCGTAAACAACCATCTGGTGCCCTTTAGCCATCTCAATCACCAATTCAAGATCTTGACTTATGACGTAGAGCCAGGGTACCTGGAAACGATGAATATGACCTTACTGACAGGCAGGTTTTTCGAAAAAAAGCAAGGGGATCGAAATACTATTGTGGTCAATGAATTGTTTGTGGAAAAAATGAAATGGTCAGATCCCATCGGTGAATCCATTCTAATGGACGGAGTGAGAAGAACTGTCGTAGGAGTCGTTGCCAATGTATATCATGCCTTTTTTGACAATGACATCATGAGACCGATGGTTTTTACCGCTCATGCTGCGGAGCCTAACTTCCTCATTTTGCAAGTTACTGATGAATCTATCGTGTCGGTAAATGAACACTTGAAAAGTCAATGGACGGAAATAGCACCCTTCGACCCATATGTAAGCGTTTATCAAGCCGACCTATTTGATAGAGCTTACGATAATGTAGACGCTAACACCTGGTTCATGTTAAGCCTGTCTGTTTTGACCATTTTCTTATCGTGCCTGGGACTATACGGATTACTGGCCTTTACCTTACAAAATCGAGTCAAAGAATTTAGCATTCGGAAAGTATTAGGTGCTTCACGCCTAAGCATTGTTGGGTTAGCCAATCAAGAATTTGTTTGGATTTTAGCCATTTCGTTGGGTTTAGGCACTCTACTAGGTATATGGCTCATGCCTAAGATCACGGAGTCCTTTTTCGCTATAGCCAAGCCCTTTAGCATAGTACCTGTTGTAGTATGCTTGCTCATCACCTTCTTCACGATTGTATTGACCGTGTTTGCGCAAATCAGGAAAGTCACCAAGGTCAACCCTGCAACCGTTTTGCGCGGAGAGTGATTTGGTCTCGTTTCATAACAAAGAATGGGAGTCGCTCATATTGTCAGCGAGTTTGATAAGGTAGTATTGAAAACTGAGTATGTTAGGGCATGCAAAACTAAGCTGTCCGATATGATTTTGATTGTGCTATCCACATCGCTAAGATTAGGTAGTGGATAGCCAGTCATAGTGATTGCAAAATGACTAATTTTAGCTATTGTCATAACAGATGTAAATCATCAATTTTGCATCTTTTTGGATAATTCTGATATCGTGAGTACCAAAGCTTCTTACAAGACACTACAGTTGCTCTTATGTATTTTATGGATAAGTGCATGTACCCCCCCTTCTCCCAAGGTGCCACGTGAGGATCATGATCTATTACGTACTATGGAGCAATACCAGCGCTTTTCGCAAAAGCTTTGGTTCGCCAGTGATGCGAAGAACTGGAAGTTGGCTGACTTCTATTCTCACGAGCTAGAAGAGGTAACAGAAGAGTTGGTGGAAAGCAAGGTAAACTATGAAGGACATGATATTAGCAATTTAGCTGAGCATATCATAAGACCCAATATTGAGCAACTTGAAAAAGCGATC
>JAHCMJ010000055.1 GCA_019192485.1 Cyclobacteriaceae bacterium HetDA_MAG_MS6
CCCATAGTGCCAAAGCCATGTGCATCATCTACTAATAACCGGAAGTTGTATTTGTCCTTCAGCGCCACAATTGATTTGAGATCACCCATGTTTCCAGACATTCCAAAAACACCTTCAGTGATGACCAACACACCCCCTCCTTGCTCATTAGCTAATTTTTCAGCTCTTTTAAGCTGTCGCTCCAGGTTTTCAATATCATTGTGCGGGTATACATATCGCTTGCCCATGTGCATGCGTAAGCCATCAATAATACATGCATGTGATTCTGCATCGTAAACAATGACGTCCTTTCTATCCACAAGAGCGTCAATTACAGACATGATACCTTGATAGCCGTAGTTTAAAAGCATCCCAGCTTCTTTGCCGACAAAATCAGCCAACTCTTGTTCCAACTGCTCATGATACTTTGTATTGCCAGTCATCATGCGAGCGCCCATGGGATAAGCCAAACCCCACTCAGCTGCGGCATCCGCATCAGCCTTTCTAACCTCAGGATGATTTCCCAAGCCAAGATAATTATTGATGCTCCATGTCAACACTTCTCTGCCCTTGAAAGTCATTCTCGGCGCTATCTCTCCCTCCAATTTTGGAAACATATAGAAATTATCGTCGATATGAGAATGTGAACCCAAAGGCCCCTTATCCTGGAGCAATTTTTCAAATAAATCCATCTAGATTGTATTAATTTACCCTACCAAAAATCAAGGCAAAATTAACACTAAAATGAATCATCACAAATGGATTAAAATTTGATTTTTTTGACTGAAAATAACAGTTAATTCCCTAAAAATGAGTAAGAAAATACAGAAAATACTGATCGCCAATCGTGGTGAAATAGCCATGAGAGTCATCAGGTCTGCCCGCGAATTGGGTATCAGCACTGTGGCTGTCTATAGCGAGGCCGACAAGCTCTCTCCCCATGTCAGAGCCGCCGATGAAGCGGTATGTATTGGTCCCCCTCCTTCTGACCAAAGCTATCTTGACATAGATAAGATCATAGATGTCTGCCAGAGGACCGAAGCTGACGCGGTACATCCAGGTTACGGTTTTTTGTCTGAAAATGCTCTATTTGCCGAAAAATGCAAAGAGGCCGGGATCACGTTCATTGGTCCAGATGCAAAGGCAATCAGCATTATGGGAGATAAACTTGCTGCAAAGAGTACTGTAAGCCAGTATGATGTACCGATGGTCCCTGGAGTAGATCATGCTGTATCAGATGTCGGGGAGGCTAAAAAGATTGCCGATAAGATTGGCTACCCGGTGCTTATCAAAGCAAGCGCAGGCGGAGGTGGAAAAGGGATGCGAGTTGTGGAGCAGGGAGATGACCTTGCCTCACAAATGGAACGAGCTATGAGCGAAGCACAGAGCTCTTTTGGCAATCCAGCGGTATTCGTAGAAAAGTACGTCTCCTCTCCCAAGCACATCGAAGTCCAAATAATGGGTGACCAACATGGCAATATCGTATACTTGTTTGAGAGAGATTGCAGCATTCAAAGGAGGCATCAGAAAGTGATTGAGGAAGCGCCATCAGCCATTCTTACCGAAGCTCAGCGAAAGCAAATTGGAGAAGCAGCAGTGAACGTGGCCAAGTCATGCAGCTACTTTGGCGCAGGAACAGTTGAATTTATAGTCGATCAGGACCTTAACTTCTATTTCTTAGAGATGAACACTCGACTCCAAGTGGAACATCCCGTCACCGAAGAAATCACAGGTCTTGATCTGGTAAAAGAACAAATCAACATTGCAGAAGGTAATCCCCTATCCTTTAAACAGGAAGACTTGAAAATAAATGGTCACAGCATTGAGGTACGGGTATATGCGGAAGACCCCCAGAACAATTTCTTACCGGATATTGGCAAATTGCAAACTTACAAGGCGCCATTAGGCCCTGGCGTTCGTCTAGATGATGGTTTTGAACAGGGCATGGATATTCCTATTTACTACGATCCTATGATTGCCAAACTCATTACACATGGAGCGACTCGAGCGGAGGCTATCGCCAGAATGCAGCGCGCTATTGACGAATATCAGATTACCGGAGTAAAAACTACACTTCCTTTTTGTCAGTACGTTTTTGATCATGAAGTCTTCTTGGATGGCTCATACACAACCAAGTTTGTAGAGGAGCACTTCTCTAAGGCACCTACTCAAGAAATCTCATCTGACATCGAACAGGTAGCAGCACTCAGTGCATTTGCTTTGAGTGAAAGAGTTGGAAACGTAGCGTCGGCAAACACAGTTACCAACCAAGCAGTAAAATCTAATTGGAAGAAAAGAGCTAAATATTGAATGGCAGAAATAAGACCGCTGCGAGCCTGGCGCTATCACCCTAAATTCATAAAAAAAATTGAATCCTTAACTTCTCCCCTATTCGATGTTGTCTCTGAACAGCAAAGAGACAAATTATATCAGGAAGAATACAATAGCATCCACTTAAGCGTCCCGCTGGGTAGCGAGCCAATTGCGAATGCCGCTGCCAGGCTCCGCAACTGGAAGCAAAAAGGGATTATCATTCAGGATAAACTACCAGCGATCTACGTGTATTATCAGTATTTCACCTTGCCCGGTAGTCAAAAAGAATATTGTCGAAAGGGCTTTGTCAGCAATATAAGACTATATGACTGGAATGAGAATGTCATACTCAGGCACGAAAACACCATGCCTTTCTCCGTCCAGGATAGAAAAGAACTTGTAGAAAAAACGGAATTGAATGTAAGCCCCACTCACGGTCTTTATACTGACCCTGATTTCATTATCGAACGTTACTTAGATGAAAGTATGAAGTCACCTTTGTATGAGGTCGAAGATTACCAGGGAGTTCGGGATGTGCTTAGCCTTATACAAGATGCCAAGGTTATCAAGCATATATGTCAGATATTGAAAGAAAAGCAAGTCATCTTGGCTGATGGTCATCATAGATATGAGGGGTCACTGGCATATCTCCACGATCGAAAAACGGAGGCTGACTATGATAAGGATGCCGGTTACAACTTTCATATGATGTACCTGACTAATACTGAATCTGATGATCTACGTATACTTCCTACTAATAGGTTGATAGAAGGTATTTCCGACCTCAATGAGGCGGATTTACTCCGTAAGTTAGGTGATGACTTCCACATCAAACCTATCGAGAATGCGCCAGATATAAATGAAATCATACTGGGTAAGCAATACGCATTTGGACTGCTCATCGGAGACAAGGCATATAAAGTCAGGTTAAAACCAGAGAAAGTGCTAGAAAACCCCTGGAAGTTTCCCGATGTGATCAAATCACTTGACCTGACTATCATGCATTATTTCATATTTGAAAAAGCACTCGGTATACCCGGTCATGAGCAGCGAGCTTCACGCAATATCAGATTTGAGCGAAACTTCACAGAATGTCTAAAGCAGGTGATTACACGAAAAGCTCAACTTGCCATTATTACACAAGACATCTCTATCGACATTGTTAAAGAGGTTTGTTATAGTGGATTTACACTACCTCAAAAATCGACCTACTTTTATCCTAAAGTGATTTGTGGATTTTTATTTAGTTCTATCAATGATGAAGAATTCAAATCGCCGTTTAATACTAGCTTCCAATTCGCCTCGTAGGAAAGCACTTTTGACACAATTAGGTTTTCAATTCGAAGTAAAAGCTTTTGAAACCGATGAGTCTTTTCCGGACACGCTAGAGAAGAGACTGGTCGCTGAATACATAGCCAAGCAGAAAAATCTTTTTCATCGAAAAAAATTTCCTGATGACATCATTATTACTGCAGACACAACAGTCATTTATCAAGATAATATTCTTGGTAAGCCATCTTCTAAGGATGAGGCTTGCATCATGCTGAAGCAGCTTTCCAATGACACACATTTAGTTGTGACGGGTGTTTGTATATCATCTCCTGATAAAGCTACGTCCTTTTCAAATACCACAGAGGTTACCTTTCGAAGGTTAGCTGATGATGAGATATCCAGGTATATCGATGAATGCAAACCATTTGATAAAGCGGGAGCCTATGGTATTCAGGAATGGATCGGGATGATGGGTGTATCGGCTATTAAAGGGTCGTTCTTTAATGTTGTGGGGTTACCAGTGGATCAAGTTTATGTTGAATTGAATTACTTTTTGCGAAAAAATTCGTAGTTTTATGTGAAAATATTCGCAATGAAATATCACTTCGAAAATGTAGACCCCAAATCATTGATACTGGAAGATCCTGCTATAAGATACCAAAAGTCTCGGGAGGGTATTACCAAGTCTGATTTTCTGGCTGTTGTGGCTATGACAGGTCTTTCTCTTGCTGATTTTTCCTCACTGCTGCCCGTCAGCAAGCGTACAATAGAAAAAGTAAAGGATAAAGAGCTCTTGAGTCCGCAAGTAAGCGATCGTGTACTGCAGATTGCTAGTCTCTACCATAATGGCGAGTATGTACTAGGTAGCCAGGAAGCCTTCAAACAGTGGATAAGCTCCCCCTTAATTGCCCTTGGCAGCAAAAAGCCTTTCGATTTTCTGGATAGCGAGGTGGGTATTTCCATGATCAGCGATATACTAGGTCGGGTAGCATATGGTGTATACTCCTAATTTTTGATCAGGTACTGCATTGATTCTATATCGGATCGCCTCCAAAATATATGCCAGGGACCTATCTGGTACGGGTGCCTTGCTTTACGGTGGACGGTGGAACCCCAAGGGGAAGGTAATGTTGTATACTTCACAGAGCTTTGCACTTGCAGCATTGGAGACTATCGTCAATCTATCACCGAGTAAAATTGGACAACGACAGTTGTACTGTGTTGAAATTGACTTTCCAGATCAACTACCTATTACAAGTATTGATGCACTGCCGGAGCAATGGAACGCTTACCCGTATACTCCTGAAACTGTTTTGTTAGGGGCTGGATTTATCGAAGAAAATGGCTTATGCTTAATGGCACCTAATGCTATTGTACCTTCGGAGTATAATTACCTACTAAATCCGAATCATCCAGACTACGATCAAATCAGGATTAAAGATGTTAGACCATTTATTTTGGATAATCGATTCGAACAGTTGGTCAAGTAGTTGCTACTTTTCTTTTTTGTCTTTTTCTTCCTTTATGGCTACATCGCTGCCATCTTTTAGCCTCTTAGACACAGCTAAAAATGGACCTGATATAACTTCCTCTCCTTCCTCTACACCTGATAATATTTCTATTCTCTCAAAATCAGATATTCCAGTTTTCACTAAGGTTTTCACCGCCTTACCTTCTTTCATTGCAAAAACAATCTCTTGTACATCTTCATCCATTGATATGCCATTTGCGGTTTTCTCTTTGGCAGATCCACTCTCTTTAGCCTCATCATTCTTTTCGGGTTTTCTGGTAGTCACTGCAGAAAGTGGCACACTTAATACATCCTTTTTCACTTCAGTGATCACTTCTACACTGGCAGTCATCCCCGGCCGGAATGGGTACTTTAGTCCTTTTTCCCGAATGAGGTCTTTGTAAGAATCATTGACAATCTTAATTCGTACTTCAAACTCTGTGACGGCATCATTGCTTGCCTTCTCATTGGCTGAGTTGGCGATTTGGGTCACAATACCCTTGAATGTCTTATCCATATAGGAATAGGAATCCACATCGATAACTGCTGTATCTCCCTCCGCTATCCTGATGATATCATTTTCATTGACATCCACCCTCACTTCCATATTAGTCAAGTCAGCGATTCTCAGCATCTCTGTACCTTGCATCTGTGATGTACCTACGACCGTTTCTCCCATCTCCACATCCAGTTTTGAAACAATTCCGTTCATAGGTGCTTTGATCTGAGTCAAACGAAGGTTTTCCTTTGCCTCTGCAACTGAAGCTTCCGCACTTTTTACAATGTACTTTGATGCTTCCACACTTTGTCTCGCGGATTCGAGGTCCTGCTCAGCAATTTTGTGGTTGGCATCGGCAACCTCAAAATCAGCTGTAGAAATTACTTTTTCATCAAAGAGTTTTTTCTGTCGCTTAAACTCCAGTTCGGCGCGGATGTATGAAGCATCAGCTCTTGCCAATCTTGCCCTGGTATCCGCAAGGTTAGCCTTTTGCTGATTCAGGTTGGCCTTGGCTCGTTCAAGTGCCGACAGAAAATTATCCGGTCGGATCTTGAGCAGATCATCATCTACATTTACCGAATCACCTTCTTCTATACGTAATTCAATGATTTCTCCTGGTACTTCAGGACTGATCTTGACTTCTACAACTGGCTGGACCGTACCTGATGCGCTCACCTTTTCGACAATGGTTGCTTTCTCCGCTTTAGCCACCTCAATCTCGATCTCTTTTTTCTTACCTATCCAGCCTTTTGACTTACCCACTACCGCAAAGAGTAACAGTACTACCACCAGTGCAGCCAGTAAGTAAATTATTCTGTTGTTTGACCTTTTTTTCTTTGCCATAATTAATTGAATGAAAGCGGTTTGCCCTGATAGAAGTCTAATATTTTCTGCTTAAAAATAAAATCATATTTAGCTCTAACAAGATCAGACTTTGCTTGGAATAGGTTATTGCTAGCTACCTGATAGTCTGTGAAATTCGCAGCACCCAGGTTATATTGATTTTCAATAGCTCTAAAAGTCTCCTGTAGCGCCTCTACTTGCCTTCCTGAGGCTTGGAAAGTCTTGGACGCTGCTAAAGCATCGGTATACGACGATTCGATTTGCTGTCTCAATAGATTTCTTTGTTCCTGGGCAGTAATTTCAGCTTGTTGCAAGTTAATCTTAGAACGCTGAATATTGGAACTGGTTCGCAAACCATTGAAAATAGGGATGTTCAGATTTATACCAAGTGACTGCGACAGGTTTTCATCGTATTGCGTGCCAAAGCCAACCGATTCTTGTATCACCTCATCTGTTGTAACCAGAATAGCTTCGCCCGAAGCCGTTTGTAGACTGTTTGAAGGTATTTGAACCTCATTGCCGGTAGGAACAAATCGTGTCTCAAAAGCATCTGAATAATTGGTACTAAATCCTCCTGATAGGGATAAAGTAGGGTACTGTGCTCCCGCGGCCACTCTTACACCTAATGTGGCACTTTCCACATTCTTATCTGCGCTCTTGATTTCCGGTTGGGTAGTCATAGCATCATCAAATATCTCCTGAGATGTCGCGTCTAAACTACCAGGCGCCACTTCCACATCAGGGATCAAAATCTCGATATTCTCAGAGGCAGGAATTAGCATAGCCTGTTTTAGACTTAACATAGCTAGGTCCAAATTATTTTGTGCGTTGATTACGTTGACTTCATTACTTGCTGCCTGGGAAATGAGCTCTAATTCATTTGTTATGGGTAATGCTCCAGAGGCTACCAGCTTTTGAGTTCGATCCAATTGATTTTGGCTTGACTGCAATTGATACCTGGCATTCTCTAGTAGCTCTTTATTGAAAATGACGTTAAGGTAAAAGGTAATTATATTGAGCGAAACATCATTTTCCGCTTTCTGCAAATCATAATCAGCTACCTCAAGATCAAGCTTTCTTTGCTCAATGCTGTTGGCTATTTGGAGACCACTAAACAGCGTAATGTTACTACTTCCTCCAAAATTGGAAGTGGTGATCTGCTGAGTAATAAATTGATTGGTAGTAGGATCAATAGACCTACCCCAATTGTAACCATAGCCCCCTCTGAGATTGAGATCAGGATAGCGTTGAGCTTTGGATTCTTTCAGGTTAATCGCGGCACCCTGCTTATTTAAACGGCTTCGTTTGATCGTGATATTGTTCTCGATAGCGATGTTGACGCATTCCTGCAAATCCAACACCCTCACCTGAGCAGCCATTTGAGTGCTACAGGCAACTAAGATCATTAACAAGCTTTTTTTCAAGAGAGTCATATGCTTTAATTGTCGATATCTGGGATATACAGTATGTTTTCTACCCAACTTAGTTGTTTGAGATATTCTAGCGTAATAGGCTTCAGCCCTGAGTCCATCTCAATGATTTGATACGCGGTATCATTCTTACCCTTTCTAGACACTGTCATCGTCGCAATGTTACAGTGATCATGAGATAAAACATCTGTGATGAAGGCGATGCTTCCTGGAATATCTGTAGCGGCTATGATCAAGGTATGTAAATTGGCTGTGAAGTTTGAGTAAAACCCATTAACTTCTTTAATACGTATCACTCCTCCGCCACGACTTTCTCCTACCACAACTACCGATCGATTATCAACCTCGGCTTCCAGCTTGACTGTATTTGGATGAAGTGTAGAAGCATTTCCAACGGATTTAAATGTATACCTCAGTCCGGACTCTTTAGCCAAACTCACTGCATCTCTGATCCTGACATCGTCTGTTTTGAAATCCATCAAGCCTGCTAGTATGGCTCTATCACTACCATGTCCTTCGTAAGTTCGGGCAAAGGAATTGAAAAAAGTAATTTGAACTCGTTTGGGCGCCTGCCCTATTATCCTGTTGGCCACCCGTCCGATACGTACTACTCCTGCTGTATGAGAACTTGAAGGACCAATCATGACTGGACCAATCATATCAAACACGCTGCTTTTTTCTGCCATGGCACTAAACCTTTTACGCAATTAGTAACTTATCGGATGTGTGATTTTACTCACACCGCCACCGCGGCTTTGATATGAGGATGTGGATCATAGTTTTCTAAGATAAAGTCCTCATATGTAAAGGAAAAGATACTCTTAACCTCAGGATTGATTCTCATAGTCGGCAAAGGTCTAGGATCCCTGGACAATTGCAGCTGAGCTTGCTCAAAATGATTAGCATACAAATGCGCATCACCAAATGTATGTACAAAGTCACCTAGTTGCAGATCACAAACCTGAGCCACCATCATGGTGAGCAAAGCATAGGAAGCAATATTGAAAGGCACTCCCAGGAATACGTCGGCACTTCGCTGATACAGCTGGCAAGAAAGCTTTCCGCTAGCTATATAAAACTGGAACAAAGTATGACAGGGTGGCAAAGCCATATTACCCACCTCGGCCACATTCCAGGCGCTTACGATATGCCTCCGCGAATCAGGGTTGTTCTTAATGCCTTCAATTAGTGCTTGAATCTGGTCAATCGAATTGCCGTCTGGCGTAGGCCAACTACGCCATTGCACGCCATATACAGGACCTAGATTGCCATCATCATCCGCCCATTCATCCCAGATACTTACTCCATTTTCTTTCAGGTACTTAATGTTTTGATCCCCTTTGAGGAACCACAATAACTCATGAATAATGGACCGAGTATGTACTTTTTTTGTAGTGACCAGTGGAAATCCAGCGTTGAGGTCAAACCTCATCTGATGACCAAAAATACTTTTGGTACCTGTGCCTGTTCTATCACCTTTTTCCGTTCCATGGTCCAGGATGTGCTGCATCAAATCCAGGTACTGTTTCATAGGTTTTTTTTATACAACTCAAACCTCAGGAGAGCAAAACAAGTAAGCTTGTCTTGGTTTCGGGTCTTTATATTAGTTTTGAAAAAGGCACCGGAAGTGCCCGGACAAAAATAACATCATTGTGTCCTAAACCCATATTTTTCACGACCAAAAAGCGTAAACAGTAGACGCATAATCTGAGGATGCCTACAAGTGATTCCCACATCAAAAGTTTAGAACAAGAAACGGCTCTTGATGGCAAGGCAACGCTGATAGAAAAACCCAGGAACAAAAGGATTTTAATAGCCTTTGTGATTTTCGTAACGCTTTCGCTAGGCTTATTCCTACCCAGGACCGAAGTTGATTTCGAACTTGAGAAACTATTCCCTCAAGATGATCCTGATCTTGCTTTTTACCAAGACCAGGTTGAGCTATTTGGTTATGACAATGATTTCCTGCGACTTACATTTCACCCTACTAGCATCTATGATAGCTCATTCCTGACTGGATTAGACCTGCTTATCAATCGGCTTCGTGCAATGGATCACGTCACTTTCGTGTTTTCTCCCACGGAGATTCCATACCTGGTTAAGGGGCCGATGGGTATCTACCCAGCGACACTTCTCCATTCTCAAGATGACCTGCTTCCTAGAGACAGTATTAGGATATCTCGTCATCCATTTTTCCAACAGGTATTCAAAAACCCCAATGTATTATCTATCTATCTGAAGCACGCGCATTTTACAGATCCGACTTACAGCGCCACATTTCTTCGGCAAGTTGAAGAAGAAATACGCTTTAGGAATTTGGGCACTTCATTTATGACAGGCAAGCTTCCGGCGGAACAGGAATTTGCTATGCTTATTGAGAAAGATTTTGGTTTATTCCTTGCCGTTTCCTTTGGCATGGGATGGATTGTGATACTACTAATGCTTAGAAGTTGGAAACTGTCCTTGTTACCCATTACGGTAAGTGTTGTCTCGATGGTTTGGACTTTTGGCATCATGTCAGCACTGGGGTTGAAGGTCAGTATCATGACTTCCCTACTGCCTCCTATCCTGATGTTCACTGCTACCTCAGATACCATCCATCTATTATCTGCTTACCAAAAGACCGGTAATAGGTCTTTGGCCATTAGGCAGGTTTGGCGACCTACCATTCTCACCTCTCTCACTACGGCCATAGGCTTCTTGAGCCTACTGTGGGTCAATGTCATTCCAATAAAGGAATTTGGTCTTTATGCCAGCCTTGGTGTCGTATTTGCCTTTATCATCACTTACGGTACTATCCCGGCAATGATGAAATCATCTACTCCGCTTTCGCCCAATGCAAGAGAGCATTTCGGTAAATATTCGACCTCAATTATGAGCAAACAAAAATGGGTTGTTGTATTGACCCTGCTCGTTGCCTTTGGCAGTGTACTAGCTATCCGTACGTTATCAGTCGATGCATACCTCCTGAAGGACCTGCCGCAAACCTCTAAAGTTCGGCAGGATTTCGAAAAAGTAGATCAATTGACGGGTGGTACAAAACCGTGGCAGATTACAATAGCTGCAACAAACCCTGATCAATCTATCTGGGACCAGGAGATCATGATAGAAATAGAAAAAATCTCAAGTTACCTGAAAGAAAAGTATCCGGTAAATGACCTGGCTAGCCCGACCGACTTGTTAAAGTACTTGCATTACACTTCAAAGAATAAGGACTCATCCGCATTTTCCCTACCAAAAGACCCAACACTTTATAAGCGAATAGCTAGTCAGGCCGCTGGTCTGTTTCTTGCTCAAAGTCCTTTCAATGAAGGTAATCAACAAATCACTTTATCCGGATTTATCCCAGAAATAGGTTCTAAAGTCACGAACAACAAAAATGACTTACTTCAAGCGTATCTCAAGAAAAATATAGATAAAGATCTGATTAACTGGAGATTAACAGGAACCACATATCTTATTGATAAAAGCCACGAGCAGCTTTCTAAGGCCCTAGCATACGGTCTGCTAACGGCCATACTGCTAGTAAGCGTCCTATTGGGGATAATATACAGGTCTTGGAAAATGGTTTTAATAGGCATGATACCCAACCTCTTGCCTATTCTGATCACTGGAGCTCTGGTGGCGCTTATGGATATCCAGTTGCAACTGACCACAGCCATTATCTTCACTGTTTCATTTGGTATTGCAATTGATGACACCCTACATATGATTGGGGCATTCCACCAAACTAATGGGTCTCCTATTAGACGGCTTCAGCACACATTGGAACATGCCGGTCTTGCTATCATTAAGACTACGTTGGTTATTTTATTTGGCTTTTTAGTATTTCTTTTTTCAAGCTTTGGCGCAACATTTTATATGGGGCTGTTTGTTAGTATAACGTTGGTCATAGCACTGATCGTAGATCTAACGCTTTTGCCAATTATGTTGTATTGGATGGCTAAAAAAGAAGATCATTAACCATGTTAGAAATCGGTAAAAAATTACCCACTGTAGAGCTCCAAGATGATAACGGCGAACTTGTCGCTATTCATAAACTTGAAGGTCATATTTCTGTAATCTATTTTTATCCTAAAGATGAAACACCTGGATGTACAGCGGAAGCTTGTGGATTCCGGGATGAATATGAGTCTTTCGAGGCTTTAGGTGCCAAGGTTTTTGGTGTAAGTGGAGATTCTGTAAGATCACACCAAAAGTTTAAGTCGCGCCATCGGCTCAATTTTTCTTTGCTAAGTGACAAGGAGCGAATAGCTGAAAAGGCCTTTGGTGTCCCCAGGAGTTTATTAGGATTGCTACCGGGTCGAGTTACTTTCATAGCAGATAAGAAAGGAATCATTCGCCACACCTTTACTTCCGCCTTTCATGCCAGGCAGCATGTGCGGGAAGCGCTCAAATTTGTTGAAGAAAACTTATCGAGTTAACACCTTCATCCAAAACCCAATTATCAATAGCAAGCAGTATTAAATTTGAAAAATGGAATTGAAAGTATATCTATCAGGAGAAATACACAGTAACTGGCGAGAAACTATTATGGAGCAATGTAAGGCTCTTTCTCTCCCCGTTTCCTTTACCACTCCTGTCACGGATCACGAAGCTTCTGACGATGCAGGTGATGTGCTAGGTGCGGAGAGTAACTCTTTTTGGAAAGACCATAAAAGTGCCAAGGTCAATAGTATTAGGATCAGTAAGGGTATTGGCGATGCTGATTTGGTCATCATCAAGTTTGGCGAGCAATATCGCCAGTGGAATGCAGCTTTCGATGCCGGCTTCGCTGCGGCAATGGCAAAACCTTACGTCGTCATCCATCCCAAGGAATTCACCCATGCGCTGAAAGAAGTCGATGCCCAGGCAAAGGCTGTTGCCGAACATGAAGATCAGGTGATTGAAATATTGAGGTATCTGACGTTGAGCAAGTGAGTGATCGATGTGATCATCCTACCCCTGCATTGAATAATAATCTTCAGACGATAAAACTATCAATCCTAAACGCCTAATAGCTTCTGGTTTTGCAGTACCTAAGTCCAAGTCTGAGACCGAAGTGGCCTGTGGGTAGAGGTTGGCTCAGACGGACGCGAGGTAGGTCGTGAGTTGGGGCTTGAGGAATGGCAGGTGAGGTTTCTAAATATTCATATTGGGATAGCTCTTTGGAGGTGAATTGTCTAGTTTTGCAAACTCAAAAAATCGGACCATGATCTCAACTCAGAATATATCCCTTCAGTTTGGCAAACGCGTACTTTTTGATGAGGTGAATGTGAAGTTTACAGCGGGCAACTGCTATGGTATCATAGGTGCAAACGGAGCCGGTAAATCAACATTCCTGAAAATATTGTCAGGAGAGATCTCGGCTAACTCAGGTGCTGTAGCTATCGAGCCCGGTAAACGGATGGCTGTCCTCAAGCAGAATCACTTTGAGTATGACGATAATGTAGTGCTTGACACGGTAATGATGGGTCACAAGCGACTGTGGGAGATCATGAAGGAGAAGGAGGCGATTTATGCAAAACCTGACTTTTCTGAAGAGGATGGCAATGTTGCTTCTAAACTTGAAGAGGAGTTTACTGAAATGGATGGATGGAATGCCGAGTCCGACGCAGCAGCCCTGCTCAGCGGCTTAGGTATCAAAGAGGAAGATCACTATCGGGTGATGAAAGACTTGAGTGGGCAGCAAAAGGTACGAATACTCCTGGCACAATCTCTATTTGGCAATCCCGATATCCTGATCTTGGATGAACCCACAAATGACCTGGACATCGCCACTGTAACCTGGTTGGAAAACTACCTACTGGATTTCAAAAATACAGTTATAGTCGTGTCGCATGATAGGCACTTTCTGGATACAGTTTGCACGCATATCGCTGATATCGATTTTGGCGCTATAAAAGTATTTACCGGCAATTATACTTTTTGGTATGAATCTAGCCAGTTGGCTTTAAGTCAACGGGCTTCTGCCAATAAAAAAGCAGAAGAAAAAAAGAAGGAGCTTCTGGCTTTTATATCTCGATTTAGTGCCAATGCTGCTAAATCCAAACAGGCCACCAGCAGGAAGAAACTATTGGAGAAAATCAACATTGACGAGATCCAACCCTCTAGTCGTAAGTATCCGGCTATCATATTTACTCAAAATCGTGAAGCAGGAGATCAGATTCTAGAGGTAAAAGGTTTATCTAAGTCGATTGATGGAAAACCTCTTTTCAACGGGTTGGATATTTTCGTGAATAAAGGAGACAAGATCGCTTTTATAGGAAAAGATAGCTTGGCCATCACCACACTCTTTCAAGTGCTAATGAATGAGTTATCGGCAGATGAAGGCGAATTCAAGTTTGGTCAGACGATTACCTCTGCCTATTTGCCTAATGAGAACAGCAAGTATTTCGAGTCCGACGAAAATCTAATTGACTGGTTGCGGCAATACTCTGACGGTGAGAAAGACGAAGTCTTTATTCGGGGTTTCCTAGGCAAGATGCTATTTTCAGGACAGGAAACACTGAAAAAGTGCAATGTCCTCTCCGGAGGAGAAAAGGTTCGATGTATGATTTCGCGAATGATGCTTCAAGGAGCCAATCTTCTGATCCTGGATGAGCCCACTAATCACTTGGATCTGGAATCGATTACAGCTTTTAACAATTCGCTTCAATCTTTCCCCGGAACAGTACTCTTCACTTCGCACGATCATACATTTGTGCAAACCATCGCCAATAGGATCATCGAGATAAGACCTGATGGATTCACCGACCGGTTAGGGACTTATGATGAGTTTTATGAGAAAGAACTTGTAGGATAAATCTCATGGGTCAATACTTATCTGGAACAAAAGTCTGATAATCGACAGGAGGCCTCACATACCGCTGCTTGTCGGGTAGCGCAGGAAGCTCTATTTCATCATATTCCATCTTCTTGTATGGCACCATTTGGAGCAAGTGATGAATACAATTGAGTCGAGCTCGTTTCTTATCTTCACCGTCTACTACATACCACGGAACCTGTTTGGTATCTGTATGGGCAAACATTTCATCTTTGGCTTTGGAGTATTCCAGCCACTTTTCCCTGGATTTCAAATCCATCGGACTGAACTTCCAACGCTTCATCGGGTTTTTGATCCGTTCTTTAAATCTTCTCTCCTGCTCCTCTTCACTTACCGAAAACCAGTATTTGACTAAAATCGTACCAGATCGAACCAGCATTCTCTCAAATTCCGGGCAAGAACGAAGGAATTCCTGATATTCTTCCTCGGTACAAAAACCCATCACCTTCTCAACTCCAGAGCGATTATACCAACTCCGATCAAAGAGTACCATCTCACCTGCTGCCGGCAAATGAGGTACGTACCGTTGAAAATACCATTGGGTCTTTTCTCTTTCCGTGGGCACGCCTAAGGCGACAATTTTACAAACCCTGGGGTTTAACGGAGCAGTGATCCGCTTGATGACCCCTCCCTTGCCAGATGCATCTCTTCCTTCGAAGATCACCACAACCTTCAGCCCCTCTTTCTTGATCCATTCCTGTAGGTGTACGAGCTCTTCCTGCAGCTTACCAAGCTCATTTTCATATGTTGTTTTATCCATTTTAGGCCTAGATGGTTTGTTCATTTCTTTTAGTAGCTATCACGTATGATAAAATTAGGTCAATGTTGCATTTTGTTCCCAAATCTGGCTATGGCCTCCATATCCAGCTTGCAGATGCTTTGCTCTACTCCTGCTGTAGCTTTCAAAAGTACTTTTTCGAAAGGATTCATTCTATCCAGCAGAAATTCTCCCCCAAACAAGCCTCTAGCTCTGGCATGTTTTCTAAGTGATTCGGGAAATGCCCTGTCAAATTGGTCACAAGCTTCTTGTCCAGGCTTCATATGACAGATATACAAGCCTAATGACTTCTGAAGTAGTTCCTGCTTTCGTTTCTCGCAAAATGCGCTGAGTTGTGGCTGAAGCTTACCGCCGTGGATAGAGCCACCAAGGATTACTTGCCCGAAACCGTCCAAGCTACCTACTTGCTCATTTCTAAGATCAATAGCACGGACACTTGCAGGACCCAAATGTTTCACTAAGGCTCTGGCGGCTTTAGCGGAGGTTCCATGGCGAGACATATAGATAATCGCTGTTCGCATCCTATGGTTTTGTGATACCAAAAAGTAGATTAGGCTCTTTTTTCATACCAGTACCTAACTCAGCTAGGTGAATGATTAAGATCATTATATTGCCGATAGATATCAAATTTTCTGTACAATACAGGTTATTCACTTTTTTTTATCTGCTAAAATTGTAATGTCTGCATTAGGTAGGCCGAAATGCAACAGATATCCTTTCAAGAAAACTAAATGAACATCCATGATCGAAGTAGGGCTTTTCAATAACTTGAAAATTGCAAGGTTTGCGAGTCCCGGTGCATTCTTGAAAGATGAGGATGGAAACGAGATTCTCCTTCCTAACAAGTACATACCTCCAAAAGCTAAATCTGGAGATGAGTTGGCAGTTTTCGTTTACACAGATTCTGAGGATCGACTGATTGCCACCACACTAAAGCCTAATGCCTGTCGCGATGAGTTTGCTTGCCTAAAGGTAAAAGATGCCAACACCATCGGTGCTTTCCTGGACTGGGGGCTGGAAAAAGACCTGCTCGTTCCTCATCGACAACAAGACAAAAAGATGAGAGCCGGAGAATGGCACCTGGTCTACGTCTATCTTGATAAACTCACAGATCGCCTGGTGGCAACTGCTAAAATCAAACCTCACTTCGAAAGGGAAAATATTCAATTAGAAGTAGACGAAGAAGTAGATTTATTGATTGCCGGTCGAGTGGAACTTGGGGTAGAAGTAGTTATTAATAATCAGTACAAAGGGCTCGTCTTTGAGAGTGATATCTTTCAGGATGTCCTGCCAGGAGATCGCGTAAAAGGCTATGTCAAAACCATACGACCTGATAAAAAAATCGACGTCAGTTTGAGAAAAAAAGGACTGGAAAACCTGGAAAAAGGCGCTCAGGATATTCTACAAGAACTCCAGGCTAACGAGGGGTTCTTACCTTTACATGACAAAAGTGATCCCGTGGATATCCAGTCTATGCTACAAATGAGTAAAAAGAACTTCAAAAGATCTGTGGGTATTCTCTACAAACAAAAACTAGTCAAACTTGAAAAGGACGGACTCCGATTGAACTAAACATCGCTTCGGATTTTAGCGTACCTGTACTCATCTAGGAGTTTACCGTATTTAGAAATACCCACGCGGCCTACTCCTTCCAATTCTATCCCCTCTGTTTATTAAAAGCTTAATAATCAATATTTACAAAATTCATTTTTGGGTGACAGAAATGACATTCATTGCGACAAATCGGTATATTTAAAAAAAGTTTCATTTCAATATAAGCGCATGTCCAATAGAATAAACGCACGATTGCCAAAGCCTCTCGCCGAACATGTCCACCGAATGGTGGGCAAAGAAAGCTTGTTTGAAACACCAAGTGAATACATCCGATCTCTGATAAGACGGGACATGGAAAGTGACTCTTCGGAAGTGTATGCTAAAATCATTGAGGGCTTTGAAGACATAAAAGGAGAACTTTTTTTTGAGTCGACCGGAGATTGGAAAAAGGATAAAGAGATTTTCAAACAGAAAGAGGCGAACGGCTGGAAGTAGAAAATACCTAAATTCTTTCTTACAAGGCGAACAAATATCGATCTTCTTGAAATTGAAGACTATTCTTTACGAAAATGGGGTGAAGATCAAACAGATGTCTACATGAATGACCTTTATCGTAGGTTTGCTGAAATAGCTAAAAAGCCCGAGGAAGGAAAGCTAAGGTATAATCGTTCATATCCATTTTACATGGCTCCTGCAAGAGAGCATTTTCTTGTTTATAAACCCATCAATGTTGGAATAATCATTGCAACGGTCTTACATGGCCGCCAGAATATAGATCGTATTGTTCAAAAAATGGCAGTGACTTTATCCAGAGAGATTCAGGATATCGAAGATCGTATTTGATTTAATGATAGTTTGATAACCGATCAATATACTTATTTCAGTTCCAATAATTGAATGGCATAATTGATTACCAAATTGATGTAAATTCGCCATTCTGGTACTTTTAAGTAGAATTTCATTTGGCTTTCGATCCTTCAAATCATGACCTACCTATAGTAGAGGTCATTCCTCAATTTCTGCAAAAAATAGAAAGCGATGCTACTACCATAGTTCATGCTCCTCCCGGTGCGGGTAAAAGCACTCTCTTACCATTGTCCATACTGGACCTGCCTCTCTTAAGTGGGAAAAAGATTTTGATGCTGGAACCTCGGCGGCTTGCCGCCAGGTCTATTGCTAGCAGAATGGCGGAATTACTTGGCGAGCCAGTGGGTAAAACTGTTGGTTATCGTATCAGGTTTGAGAACAAAACCAGCGAGGATACCAGGATAGAAGTCTTGACAGAAGGTATTTTAACGCGAATGCTACACGCCGACAATTCTCTAGAAGGCGTAGGAATGGTGATTTTTGACGAGTTTCATGAGCGAAGCATTCACGCTGACGTGGCGCTGGCACTATGCCGCGAAGCTCAACAAATCCTCCGACCGGATTTGAAGATCGTGGTGATGTCAGCTACGCTCGACATGCCTAGTCTTACTGAGCTATTACAAGCTTCGGTGGTAGAAAGTCAGGGCAAACAGTATCCGGTAGAAATCTTCTATGAAGGGGATACGGATGAGCGCATGATGGCTGAGATGACTGCCAGAACTATCAAAAAAGCTGCTAAAGCTTATGAAGGAGATATTTTAGTTTTTCTGCCAGGACAAGGAGAGATCCGAAAGTGCGAGGAAATACTCAGAAAAGACCTGCGTGATTTAGCTATCCATCCGCTCTATGGTCAGCTTCCGCAAGCAAAGCAACTGGCAGCCATTTTCCCTAATAAGCAAGGCAAACGAAAGGTGGTGCTGGCTACCTCTATTGCAGAAACCAGCCTAACCATCGAAGGTATCAAGATAGTAGTAGACTCAGGATTTGGACGTACTTCCAAGTTTGATCCAAGATCAGGACTATCCAGACTGGAGACTGTACAGATAGCTAAAGACTCTGCGGATCAACGTGCCGGTAGGGCTGGTCGCCTTAGTGAGGGTGTGTGTTATCGTATGTGGTCAAAAGCTACACATAGTCGTATGGATGCCCACCGCACACCAGAAATTTTGGAAGTAGATCTGGCTTCGCTTGTATTGGACCTGGCACAATGGGGAATCATAGATGCCGATCAGCTCACATGGTTAACGCCTCCTCCAAAAGGAGTAGTTGCCCAAGCTCGCGAAATGCTTCATGAACTTGAGGCACTTGAAAATGGCAAGATAACAGCTCATGGCCATGAAATGCACAAACTACCCTGTCACCCCCGTATCGCGCACATGCTGATCATGGCAGAATCACATGATCAACTCCCTTTGGCAACAGACATCGCAGCATTACTAGAAGAACGAGACCCCATGCCACAGGCGGGCATCGATATCAACGTGCGTATTGAGGCTTTGCGTAGACATCGTTCGGAGGAGCGAACAGGCGGACGACTTTCGAGAATAGAAAAGGTGGCCAGTTCCTACCGTAGACTCTTTGAGGCCAATACTGAAAATAGCCCTGTTGATGACTATGAAACAGGCGTATTACTTACACATGCCTATCCGGAACGCATTGCTTGTGCCCGACCTGGTAATAACGCGCAATTTCAGCTCGCCAATGGCAAGCTTGCTATGGCGGGGCATCAGGATGACCTCGCCCACGAAGCTTGGTTGGCGGTAGCACATCTCAATGCTCGGGAAGGAATGGGGAAAATCTTTATGGCTTCACCCTTAAACCCTCGTGACCTTGCACCTATGCTCAAAGAAAAAGAGATCATCAAATGGGATACGCAAAACGGAGGATTGATCGCAACGAAGGACCTGCGCATAGGGAGTATCGTTTTGCAGTCCAAACCCCTTCCAGATCCCGATGAGTCCCATATGCTTCAAGCAATATCCGATGCTGTCAAGTCAGAGGGTCAAACATTGCTTGATGTCAACGAGGATGTTAAACAC
>JAHCMJ010000056.1 GCA_019192485.1 Cyclobacteriaceae bacterium HetDA_MAG_MS6
CAGGTAAAGGGGGATTCAGGGCGCAGTTTGATAGCTTTAATCTCCAAAAGATCAGATGCCAGAGCTTTGGCAAAACCCGGTTCAAAACATTCCATTTGCATGTGCGGAAAATTAATAATTATTTTATCCCTAAGATGTTGGAAAATCACATTCGTACAAACATTTTGCATAGTAAATCATTTCAGGAGCTTTGAAGATATTTATCAATGACATTCCGGTGATCCTGATGAAGGCCTCCAAGGTCAAGAATCATGATAACTACGACCTGAAGGTCAATGGCAAGAAGGAGAAAATCATTCCTAAACTCCTCATGGACGATGTATTGATTCTCAATGCTAGCGCTGAAGTAGTGGAAGAGCTTTTGCAGCTTATGACTGACAAAAAGTTTAAGAAGGTGGATTCCATCACCTTTGCCAGCGATGATAAAGACGCTCTGGTAGCGTTCATTAAAGATAAATTTTCGATAGTAGAGGCTGCTGGAGGCGTTGTGGAAAAAGAAGGACTTGTTCTATTGATCCATAGATTGGGCAAGTGGGATCTTCCTAAGGGCAAGCTTGACAAAGGAGAGAAGCGTCGAGCTTGCGCAATTCGGGAGGTAGGGGAAGAAACGGGTGTGAAAGTGAAAATACAAACCAAGATAGGACACACTTGGCACACCTATATGCGCAACAAAAAGTATGTGTTGAAAAAGACACATTGGTATGCCATGACCTCTTTAGATGACTCAATGATAGCTCCTCAGTATGATGAAGATATCGATGATGTGAGATGGATGACACTCTCAGAAATGAGGTCAGCACTGTACAATTCCTATAGAACTATCCGATCAGTCATACAAGCTTACAATAAGCTACTTCGTATTCAAAGCTCGTAGGGTAGGAAAGAACTGACATCACCTCCGTATCGATGTACTTCTCGTATGATAGATGAACTGATAGGGGCAAACTCCGGGGAGGTAATCAGAAAGACGGTTTCCAGACCTTCATTTAAGAATCGATTGATCTGCGAGATGCTATTCTCATACTCGAAGTCAGTCGTGTTCCTTAGTCCGCGAACTAAATAGCCAGCGCCATAATTTTTGGCGATGGTGGCTGTCAGCTCATTATAAACCACCACTTGTACATGATCTTCGCCCTGAAATGCTGATTCAATGTACTTGACCATCTTATCGACTTCAAAGTACCTCTTATTCTTCTTGCTGTTGTAGCCTATAGCAATGATAACCTCGTCGAAGAGAGCGAGGGATCGTTGTACGATATCCTCATGTCCTTTGGTGAAAGGGTCAAAAGAGCCAGGAAAAACGGCGACCTTTTTCATCAATCACAAAGGTATATACTGAAGACATCAAAGAATTGATGCTCAGGGATTTCATCAAACTCAAATCCAAACTTGAGATATGAAGGCCTACTTCCGTAGGAAATATTTCTGATGTATTTCTTGAGGTGCTCCACATGCTTGGATTGCGATTTCAGACTACCCCAGATAATCACTTTATTGGTTTTGGGATTGAGTTGGAGCTCTTTGAAAACCAACATGACATATTTCAAGTATTCGTCGCTACCACGAACTGCAAATTGATTGTAGTAGAGCAACTTCTGCTTTTCTGAGACGACGACATGTAGTATGCCTCGATCAGCAAGACAAAACATGGTCTTATCATGAGAGTGGTCATCATGACGCAGTATACCTTCGATGAGTGCACTCCCTTGGTGCAGTAGATGAAGCTTCAATGATGGATACTTGGCTTTGATCCAATTGATCAACTTCTTGTCGCCAGCATACACATTCACTGCATCAGATGCAATATGGCGGTAGTAATGCACGTCCTCCATATTCGGTTTGATCTCGCAGTTTAATGCTAGGTAGTCCTTGGCCGATTCTGTTACAAAATGACTGACCGGTACTAAGGAAAACTTATGCGTTTTCAGGGACAATTTAGCACTTGACCAAAACCCCGCCTGTAGGAGGTGATGGTTATCAAAGATAGAGTGAAGGACTCTCAGCCGTGTATTGACTGTTTTGATATTGTCCAGTCTGAAATCCTCAAAAAGCAACGGTTTGTTTTCACGCACATCCGTCACACAAAGTTGGAAGTCTCTGACGCCTACCTGGATAGAAAGCGAATAGTGATGAAGATCATCTATATCAAATCGCTCGTCTTTTACTCTCTTTAATAAAGTATAATCTGATGTAGCAGTATTCAAAATTAATTACTCCCAGTTTCCTGCAGTTGTGACGCTTGTTCTAGATCCAAATCTTAAAGGCTTCCTGGTGTTGTATTCGCTTTCCTCGTCGCGGTCTGGGTTGATAGGCTTAGGGTTTTTTACTTCTACCACGTCTACCAGCACACCACTTTTGTTGATCTTGTCCGCCCACATATCAAACTTTGTCGGAGGCTCTACACCAGGTACATAGGGTAAATCAGCCAGCTGAAAATTGGGGAATTTTGCGCTGTTAAAGATTGAATCTTTCACGGCTACTGTACCCAGCGTGTCAATTTGCACATAGGTACTGTCTGCTCCATAGTCTAGGGTAATGATTGTTTCTGTCCGTTCTGTTAGATAGAATGATCCTGAATCCACAAAATTGAGTAGCTGATCCCAGTCACTTGTGTATTGGCTGTTTACGGCCTGATAGGCGATTTGAGCATCTCTAATCATCATCAATTTATCGATGATATCTTGTTCCATTTGAGCGATTCTCTTTGTCTCTTCGATGCTGCTGTTAATGGAACTGTACAAATAGATCGCGAGTAGGACCGATGTGATACCAAAAACAATAGTTAGGATCTTTGTGGTATTCATTCTTTGTTGGTTTTTTGCAATAATAACTATTTTCAAAAATACAAAAGAAACCGACGTTGGTTAAATAATTGAAGGGTTTCGCTGATTTTTTAATCTACTAGTCATTAAGGGTTTAGCAAGTCCTAAGTATATCCTGCTTTTCATAGAACCTGATGTTCTTTTTTTGATGTCAGTTATAGGTTCTTGTATTGGTGAAATCCAGTCAGACTAAGTATGTCGGAAGAGTTATCGATTAGATTAAATGCGTGGTGCCGGTTAGCCGGGTGTATTTGGTCGATCTCGGAGAATGGGACGTATCGCGCTTCTTTTAACATTTGCTCTTGGGGTGCTAATTCAGGATCTGCGCCAAGTATGAGGCTACCATCCAGTACGATTACCTCAAAAAATAACTCTACAGCATGGTGACGCGAGTCAATATAGATATTTGAAAACAGGTAGTTTTTAACCGCGATGGTTAGTCCTGTTTCCTCTTGGAACTCTTTGATCAAAGCTTCTTCCACTGTTTCTCCGAACTCGATTCCTCCACCGGGAGGGGACCAAATGAAACCTTGTTGTCCTAATCCTTCGTGTCGTAAAAGCAGGACCGAATCATTCTGTATATGTATACCGCATACTCTGGACCGTACTTTTCCGGTGTAGATGCTGCTTGCTTCCGTTTCAGAACTTATTGATGATGCCAACTAATCGTTTATTTTTGTCGTTAAAGGTAAAATCAACACTTTGGATCGAAAATGAAAAATTTCTCCTTATTCCTTCTTTCCCTGTCTCTAAGCTACATTGTTTTTGCCCAAGAAGCTGAATCTCAAGAAGCAGTTGGCGGCCCGAAAATCACTTTCATGGAAAGTGTTTACGATTTTGGTGAAATCGTGCAAGGAGATATAGTCAAGCATGTTTTCGATTTTGAAAATACAGGAACTGAACCCCTGATTTTGAGTAATGTACGCACCACGTGTGGATGTACGGCACCATCCTGGCCTCGTGAACCAATAGCTCCAGGGGAGGCAGCTACCATTACCATATCCTTTAATAGTAGAGGTAAGCTAGGTATGCAAAACAAAATCATTACAATTTTGTCCAATGCCTCCAATGCTCAGGAAAGCATCAGGATTACTACCAACGTCAAACCTAAAACAACGGAAGAGGGTTAACTTTTCTGGTAAGCCCCTAATGCCAATAAACCCCATCCGGCGATGAGTAAGACTCCTCCTGCGGGGGTAATGGGGCCAAACCACCACAGATTTGTAACTGACAACAAGTATAGAGATCCGCTGAATAGTCCTATACCAACCGTAAAGCTATTCTTAGCCCAAATAAAGTACTTGTTTTCAGTAAGGAATGACATAAATAGCAGGGTTAAAGTATGATAGAAATGGTACTTGTTAGCAGTGTCAAATGCATGTAGTTTTTCATTTTTGATCAGCGTTTGTTCCAGCGCATGAGCACCAAACGCACCAAGAGATACCGCTACTACTCCTGAAATTGCGGCAAGGGAGAGCGTTTTCTTATTCATAGTTGCGTGCCCCGAAAATTGCACTACCTATTCTTACCATGGTAGAGCCATGCGCCAAAGCCAGCTGATAGTCTCCGCTCATGCCCATGGATAGGAAGCAAAACGAACCGTTATTAGCAAAAAAATCTTCTTTGATGCGATCAAACGTAGCTTTCAACGATGCAAACTCTTTACTCACAAGGCTAGTGTCAGCAGTATTTGTAGCCATTCCCATCAGCCCTGCGATTGATATGTTTTGTAGCTTGGCCAGTTCTGCATCCTTGAGTAGTACCACTAACTCTTCTTTTGAAAGGCCAAATTTCGTTTCCTCCCGGGCAATATGTACTTGCAAGAGTACATTTATTGTTCGATTGTTTTTGATGGCTTCTTTGTTGATAGCTTCTAATAGCTTTAGGCTATCCACACTGTGGATTAGGTAAACATATTGAGCGATGTACTTGATTTTGTTGCGTTGCAGATGCCCTACCATGTGCCATTGGATATCAGGTGGTAGTTCTTCTGCTTTGGCCTTCAATTCCTGGGCTTTATTTTCACCAAAATGGCGTTGACCAGCATCGTAGGCTTCTTGAATCAAAGCTGAAGGCTTTGTTTTTGAAATAGCTACCAACGTGGCACTTTGTGCCTCAATTTCGGCTTTATATTCCTTTAACTTTTGAGCAACATTAATCATACGTGCATAATATTACATCTATTAATTTTGTTTTGTAAAAGCGTTGATTTTCGTGATGACGCACTATTGACTTACACTTCTTCGTATGGCAATTTTAGGTACTTTACTCAAAAAAGGGATCACGCTTCGAGAAAGTTTGGAACAACAGTTTACCAGACCTATCGATTTGCAAAAACAGGAGCTGCGGAAGCTACTGATCACCTGTCGTACTACTGATTTTGGGCAACGATATCATTTTGATGATGTGCTAAGTAGCTTTAAGCTGCACCATCCAGATCAGTTTTATAAGTCGTTTCAAGCCAATGTGCCAGTACACGACTATGAGAAGATTTACGATGACTGGTGGCACCTGAGCAAAGAAGGGAAGACTAATGTATGCTGGCCCGGAAAGATCAAATACTTTGCATTGAGTTCGGGAACATCGGGTTCATCCAGCAAATATATTCCCATCACAAAGGACATGATGAAGGCGATTAAGAAGACCTCATATCGTCAGATACTATCGCTATCTAAGATCAATTTGAAAAACAGTTTCTTTACCAAGGGTATTTTGATGCTAGGAGGAAGTACCAACCTTAGGAAAAGCGGACATTACTTTGAAGGGGACCTGAGTGGTATCACTACTTCACAGATTCCGTTTTGGTTCCAGCATTTTTACAAACCAGGAAAGAAGATAGCAAAAACCATCAATTGGGGAGAGAAACTTGATGAGATCACCAGAAAAGCTAAAGACTGGGATATCGGCATTATAGTAGGAGTACCGGCTTGGCTACAGATACTGATGGAAAAAATAGTTGATCACTACGGTGTAAAAACCATCCATGATATCTGGCCCAACCTAAGCATTTTTGTTCACGGAGGAGTTTCTTTTGAGCCATATAGAAGAGGTTTTGAAAAGCTCTTGTCAAAGCCCTTGATTTATCTTGAGACCTATTTAGCTTCTGAAGGTTTCATTGCTTTCCAGACGGCTCCTAATCAGAAATCAATGCGACTGGTATTGAACAATGGGATCTTCTATGAGTTTGTCCCGTTCAATCACGATAACTTCACCGAGGACGGCTTAATAAGGTCCAATCCAACAACGCTAAAAATAGACGAAGTCGAGCCCGGTCGTGATTATGCGCTGCTAATAACCACTAATGCAGGTGCCTGGCGCTATCTTATTGGTGACGTGATCAAATTTACTTCGGTGGAGGAGGCTGAGATTGTTATCACAGGTCGTACGAAGCATTTTCTAAGTCTATGTGGAGAACATCTTTCTCTTGATAACATGAACAAGGCTGTAGAGATGGTGGAGGAACAACTCAATATTGATATTCGGGAGTTTACGGTAATAGGAGAATCTTATGAGAGTTTGTTTGCCCATCAATGGTATATAGGTACAGATGATGAAGTAGACCCTGAATTGCTCAAAGAAAAGTTGGATGCTGCATTAAAGGAATTGAATGATGATTACAAGGTGGAGCGGGATGCTGCTCTGAAAGAAATTTTCGTTCAGGCACTTCCTAGTTCGATTTTCTACGATTGGATGAAATCACAAGGTAAAGAAGGTGGACAAAATAAATTTCCCAGAGTACTTAAAAACGAAAAATCCAGCAATTGGAAGGCATATCTCAGAGAGCATAATTACCTTGCGGCGTAAATGCCACCATTCTTAAACGGACTACTCTTTGGGCTGATTTTCATCTTCTCGTTTGGCCCGGCGTTTTTTGCACTGATACAGACCAGCATCCAGAACGGATTGCGCGCTGCATTATTATTAGCAATAGGTATCTCAATGAGTGATTTTGGCTTTGTGTTGTTGTCACTGCTAGGTACTTCTTATCTACTAGAAGATCCACAGATAAGTCTCTGGATGGGTGTTTTCGGTACAGCTGTTTTGTTTGCTTATGGCATGTATACCTGGTTTAAATCACCAGGTTCTCAATCGCGAAGATCCGTGGAATCGCCACAACTGGATTATATCAAGTATTGGCTCAAGGGTTTAGTGTTAAACGGATTAAATCCCTTGGTGATGATATTTTGGGTGAGTATTATCTCTTTGGTATCTGTCAATTACCAATATGACATTTCAGATCAACGGATTTTCTTTGTGGGAGTATTGACCACCATTCTGACCGGCGATATTACCAAGGCTGTTGTTGCGCAAAAGCTAAAACACTTGATCACCCCTAAAACGGTACTACTTTTCAATAGGTCCCTGGGCGTAATATTGATTCTGTTTGGTCTGAGAATGCTTTATTTTCTATTCACAAACTATGCTTGAGTCTCTGGTTTGCCGGATGTGACTTCAGGTTGATGCAGGATTGGGAAGTTGCAAGAATTAGCAATGAAGCATTTTTTGCTGGCCTCCCCGTGCAACTGTTCCGCTATTATGATATTTTCGGGTTTCATGACCTTGACACTTGGGTGTAGCACGACCTCCGTAAACTTACCGCTACCATCTTTATCCAATTCCATTGTCCCTTGTGCTTGATCTCTATAGTCCGTGACAACAATACCATGATCCGAGCAGAGATGGAGATACCATAGCATATGGCAAGCCGACAGTGATACCAGAAGCAGATCCTCAGGGTTGTACTTTTTGGGGTCTCCATTAAATGCCGGATCGGAGGAACCGTACAGATCTGGTTTCCCATCAATACTGACTACGTATGATCGGTCATAGGATTGATAGTTAGAAGTATCTTCACCCGTATTGCCCGTCCATTTCAATAAACTATGATAACTGTGCTGTTTCATCAAGTGAAAATAGCATGACTTGAGCAATCTATTTCAAATCTCTCTTGTTTAGAATAAAAGAAATCAAGAACGTATAGATACCCATCCATACTGTCGAAATGAGAACCGCTGAGAGTGGCACATTATCTTCGATTTCACGGAGAATATATTTTGGAAATGGCACTGGGATCATGCTGTTGATGGCATTGACGGGTAAAAAAGGTGCATAGACGGCCATAGTATCCTTCAGGTAGGGATTGTAAAGGAAGTTCATGGTAATGATAGGTTCGAATACCAAAGAGTATAGGAAGAGAATGACGATCACGAAACCAGCTTTTTTGATCAATAGAGATAGCAGAAAAGTCATTGTGCAGAAAATGATGATTTCATACGCATATGCAGCTAAGAACTCCAGTTCTGAAAGGATGTAAGACACCCCATATACATTGGAGTATATCAGCCCGTTTATTACCCCAGCAGCAAACAGAAATGCAGTGCTCAGTATTGATAAAAATAGTATCAGCATCATTTTCGACATGATGTACTCTTTCTTACTGATACCATCTATGATATTTTGGCGAAGCGTATTATAGGAAATATCATTGCTTACCGAAATTACCACCACAAAGGACAGAAGCACCTTGGATACTCCAGCCAGCCAGGTGATATTTTGCCAGATATCAGGGAAGTCATAGATCGGAAGTAGCGTAGGATCCAGACCTTCAATGTCTGCTCCCTGACTCTTGAGCCATTGAAGTAAAAAAGGGCCTGCTGAGGAGATGACCAAAAGAGTCAACAGATATAAGCTCAGAATGATCCAGAAAACCTTGTAGTGCCTAAGTTTCAGCCATTCCAGTTTAAATGCTTTGATCATGTTCCTTAAGTATTTTGAGAAATTCCTCTTCAAGTGAATTTTTTCGGGTGACTAGTTTTTTTAATACAATTTGTTTTTCGAAGCAGTATTGATTGACATCGGCAGCAGAGATACCATCAGCCAACTCAAGCACCAGCTGATCTTTTTCAGGATGTATGTCCACAGCACCCTTGAAATCTTTTAGTACACCTTCCAGTTGATTTTGATTATCACTAACTAATTCCACGGCATTGGTTTCGCCTAAGATGTCACTGACAGGGCCTTCGTGTAGTTTTTCTCCCTTTCTTAGGACGCAAAAGTGGGTACATACTTTTTGCACCTCATCCAGTAAGTGACTAGCCAAAATAATTGTTTTGCCCTGATCTGCAATGTCTTGAATTAGTACTCTGACCTCTGCTATTCCTTGTGGATCTAACCCGTTAGTAGGCTCATCCAGAATCAATACAGGTGGATTGGAGAGCAATGCTGCCGCGATAGATAACCGCTGCTTCATTCCTAGACTGTAAGCTTTGAACTGGTCCGTTTTTCTTTCCAACAAGCCAACTTGGAGCAAGACTTCTTCAATACGATGATTGCTGCATTCTTTGATATGAGCAATGATCTTGAGGTTTTGTATGGCATTGAGGTAGGGATAGAAACAGGGCGTTTCCAGGATAGCACCAATTTGCTTTCTGCTATCCACATTTGCTTTACCCCCAAACCACTCAAATGTACCAGAAGAGGGAGCTACAACATCTAGTATCATACCTAGAGTGGTTGTTTTACCACTTCCGTTTGGCCCCAGCAGGCCGTAAACCTGCCCTGCTTTCACCTCAAGGTTGAGAGATTGTACAGCCTTGATCCTTCCAAAATGCTTATTGAGGTTGTCAATCCTTAGTATATCAGTCATTGAGCTCAGATGAGAGGTCGTTTTGTATAAAATCAAAAATGACGTTATTATTGAAATTTTGGAGCAGCGACGGAATCTTCTGCCAACCAATCTCTCCTTTTAGGTAAAAGGCTAAGCGATAACCTTCGACGTTGCTGACACCTACAAACTGATCCTTGTTACCCTCTTTTCCATAGATCATAAGCATCTTGCTATCACCAGTCAGAGAAACATATTCATCAAATCCTTCCTCCTGATAGCTACTGATCAGGCTTTGGTATCCTGAGCGCTCACCGGGGTCACTATGCAGTGTGTAGATCAGGAGCTTATCAATGCCGTTGACCAATTGGTTAAAATCTGCGTTCTTCTCCAGGTTGATCATGCGCAAGGTACTGGCATACAAGCAGATCTTTCGATCTCGAATACCCTCCGCAAAATCCTTGAGTGGCTTTTCCTGTGCCATAAGGGGTGCACTGACCCCTATGGCACAAAATAGGTATAAGATTTTCATGGTCTGGCGGGACTCAATCTTCATCCAACTTCTTCAATCGAGAGAGCCCATCTACTTTCATCGTCTTGGCCAACTTTGAAATGTTCTTTAGATCGATCTCTCCAAATAGGCTGAGGATAACAAAGTCGTTTTTGCCTCCACCAACCATGATCAATTCCTGGATGATTCCATTGCTATCTTTGATAGAGAATTTGATGTTTTCTTCTGCATCTTTTACCGTCATCAGTTCTTCATAACCAGCTTTGTCCACATCAGCGATTGCTTTACTGTACAATTTAGCCGCATCAGTTACGCTATCACCCATGATCATTTTTAGACCCTTGAGCTTACTGATCGCTTCTAGGAAATCTTTTTCTTCCTCTGTATCAGGTTCCAATTCGGTGAACAGTGAGAACATTTTACTACTTACCGATACTTTCACATATTCATCGTTATTAGAGAATTGGTCAAAGTATTTTGAGATGATTGCTCCTTGAGCGAAAACTCCGCTTGCTATAGCCATCATGGTGATGGCAATAATTGTCCTTTTCATAGTTTTAATTCTTTACAATTTCTTTTGCTTTGTTAATTTTTTCTAACTCCTTGGTGTACGTTCGGCTGTCATTCAGATTATTGGATACCATCAGCAATGCCTGACGGGTGATCTCTAAAGCTTCTTGAGGATCATCTACCACATACTGTCTTTGTTGCCGAGCATCGTCCAATACTAATAATGCCACAGTTATACCAATAAGTAGACTGGCAGCTACTTGCCACCATGTTGATTTTGACCTGATTTTAAATGGACGGCTTGGATTAGCTTTCTCCTGTTTCAATTCACTCAAGTATTGGAAGTACTGTGACTCCGTAGTGATTGGCTCGCTTTTACGAAAATGCGCTTTGATGATCTGTTCTTCTTCCAGCGTAGTCTCACCGCTCCAGTATTTCTTCAAGAGTCTATCAATTGGCGATTCCATAGGCATCTACTTTTTGCATGATTGATCTAATCTTTGTTCTTGCTCTGTGCAGATACACCTTGACCTCATTGATAGAAATACCTAGTATATCTGCGATCTCTTGATAAGCCATCTCTTCTACTTCCCTCAGGTGAAATATCTCTTTTTGCGTAGTCGGAAGCTGTTCTATAGCTTCTTTTAGCCATTTTAATTGGTCCTGATAGGAGGTGTCATGATCGGCTGATCGCGAGTACACCAACTTCATCTCGGCTTGACCTAATTCCGTATGCTTTTTGGATCTGAACAGGTCCAGACATCGGTTTCGGACTATCCTCATCGTCCAGGCTTCTGGGTTGTCGACTTGACCCAATGTATTTCGCCTTTTCCAGATATTGAGCAAGCTATCCTGTAGGATATCCTGCGCTTTATCAGGGTCCTTGGTCATCGACAATGCATATCTGTACATGCGGTCTGACAAGGGAATGATGGAATTATTAAAAAGCCTTGATGACATAATCAAGTGGTAGACGCCTGGGGAAGTTAAATGTTACAGATGCTTGAAAAATATTTGGAAATCAGATTTCAAGTAAGCTTTGGGGTTGCATGGGAGGCTGTGGGTAGGGGAAAAAGAAACCCATCGCAAAACGATGGGTCTCAATCGATGTGTCTATGAAGTATAAAAAAGAAAAATTTTAGTTCAGAGATTTTCGCAGGATTGACTTATTGGTTGATACAACCATCTCTAAGTCTCCGGTATACAAGTTTGAGAGATCAAATTTCTGAGTAAAGTTGCTCTTCTGAGAGTGCGAATTGTCATAGTAGATATTTCCAGCTTCATCAATAATCTTGATATTGACCGTGACTCCTTTATGGAATACACTGAGCTGGAATACATCCTCAGTGATTTCATCAAGCACTGCATGTAAATCCTGCGAACTTCTGTTCAAGGTGAGTATGTCGTCGATGAAGACCTCTTTTTTGTCTTCTTCTCCGTCCGTTTTTCCGTTAGCTGAAATAGTGCTGATGGCGATTGTAGCCACAGCGAAAGATAGGATTAATCGTTTCATTATTTTGAGTTTTGACCTTGTGTTTATTAGACGCAGGTTGCTACCGAAAGGATGCATATTTCGACCGAATCGGTCATTTTCCATGCCGAACCGACCATTTCTCAGGATAAATGGTATTAATCAGTAATTGCGCTTGTGATAAAAGTAGATTTGGTAAAAAACCAAAAAAGCAAAATGATTAGTGCCCATCTAAGGTAAATGATGTAATAATCTGTGGTGTCTTTATATCGTGTTTCTTTGATTTCAGCCTTCTCAAATTCATCAATCTCTGCAAACACTGCTTCGAGAGCTCTCTTGTCCGAAACCCTATAAAACTTCCCCAAGCCGATCTTTGCAATTTCTCTCAGGTTGGTTTCGTCCAACGTGTTTTCCACATATCTGGGTCTGCCAAAAAAGTCTTTGCCAAAGGGCACCTTACCCTCTTTGCCGATGGCGATGGTGTAGATCTTAATATTATATGCTGCTGCCAGCTTAGCAGCTGTGATAGGATCTATATTTCCGGCAGTGTTGTCTCCATCACTTAATAAGATCATGACTTTAGACTGTGAGTCTGACTCACGCAATCGATTAGTTCCTACAGCCAGGGAGCTGCCGATTGCTGTACCTCGACTTTCTATCAAGTCGAATGTTATCTCCTCTATGTAGCTGTTGAGTAATTCGTAATCCGTAGTTAATGGCGATCTGGAATAGGCATCACCTGAGAATACAACCAAACCGATCCTGTCCTGGAACCGTCCTGCTACAAAGTTTCTTGCTACCTCTTTAGCCGCCTCCAATCTATTGGGTTGGAAATCCTCAATCTGCATGGACTCGGAGATATCTACAACTAGCATGATGTCTATTCCCTCGCTCCATTGTTCGACTTGCTCGTTGGTGACTTGCGGACGAGCAAGTGCTGTTAGCAGGAGGGAGAAAAGCAGCAGCAATAATATTACGGGAATAAACCGAAGTAAACTAATGGGGTCGTCTCTGAGATCACGCTTGATCAAGGCAATCGGCAGTTTGCGTCTAAACCTGTAAGTCAATAGCCATCTAAGTAGAAACAACACCGGTACTACAGGGATCAGATAGAGCACTAGCGGGTTCTCCCAATCAAAGTTGCGTAATACCTCGGGCGTAAACCACCTAAATGAAAGCCATTCCTGTAGGGGTGAACTAGTTTCCATGCTTCACTTGATCTTTGATAATGGAATACCGATGTTGCGTAAAGTCCTCTATAGACTGAAAACTTTTGATGAGCTCACCTTCACTCATCTTGCCATATACGAACCGATCGATAGCTCGCAGTGTTTGGTCAAGTTCTCGTGTATAGCCATAGGTTAGTATCTCTTTGGTGGTCATTTTCGAATAGGGCTTCTTCTCTAATTTTTCCATATACAGTTTCCAGTCAGTAATTGCATTCTCGGCCAATTTAGTTTCCGGTGCCTGGCGTAGACTATCAATATGCGAGGATAAAATATTAGAGAATCGTATATAGTCCTTTTTCATTCTCTTGAGTAGCAGAGCGCGTCGTATCTTCTTTCCAAAGATCAAAAGAAAGATCACACCAATAGTAATTAGTGATCCTAAAATGATCAGCCATAAAGGATGATTAAACCGTCGATCGACATCGAAGTAGGATAAGTCTGTTTTCAAAGCGGTGGTATCAGTTGCTACTAGAACCAAATTTTTGAAATAGATGGAATCCAGAGGTGTATCGATGGATGTAGAGTCGCTTTCTGTCAGCAGTATAGCTGGTAGATCCAGGTACTGTACTGGCTCTATTTCGAATGATTGCAGCGTATAAACGGCACTGTCAAAAGCTTGCTGGTCATAGAGTGTTGTGGGGACATATGATTTGGAGAGGAACTCAAATGGAATAAAGTTGAAATTGCTGTCAGGGAATATCATTTCTACCGATGTCGGATAGCTGGCAGTGATCCAAAACTCTATTTCTTCCCCAATAGACAGACTATCCTGTACGAAACCTCCCCGCACCGTAACTTCCTGAGCAGATAGAGATCGTATGGAAAAAATGAATATAAGAAACAGCGTTACTTTACCAGGCACGTTGAGCACTTGTTTTGTTTCTGTATTTAAATAGTTTGATCAGTTTTGGAACATAGTCGTCATGGGTATCTACAGCTAGATATGATGTATCATTCCTGTGACAAAAGTCCACCAGTTCTTCTGTATTTTTGATATACGTTTTGCTAATAATTTTCCGAAAGTGAGAGGACGAAGTATTGACCCAGATGTTTTTGCCCGACTCCTTGTCATACAAGGGTACAATGCCTAGGCTTGGAAATGCAGACTCTCGTTGATCGAACAATTGTATGACAATCAAGTCATGTTTGCGAGCCATCCCCTTGAGTTGATGAATGTAGTTTTCATCAACAAAATCTGAAATCAGGAAGATCACACTTTTCCGCTTGAGTATATCTAGCGTATATCTGATGGCCGCAGAAAGGTTGGTCTTTCTGGATTGGGTTTTTAAGGTAAACAGCGCATTTACTATCTCATAGGAGTGTCGGGCACCCTTTGCGGGTTTGATGTACTTTTCTTTCTGATCAGAGTAGCAAAGTACACCTACTTGGCTATTTTCCTTCAGTGCCGAAAGAGACAATAGTGCTGTGATCTCCTTTCCTATGTCAATTTTTTGATTGCCTGCTTTGCCAATTTCTTGAGAGGCAGACACATCAAGGACGAAGAACACCGTTTGCTCCTTCTCTTCCTTAAAGGTTTTGACGTAGGTGCCATGACCTTTTGCGGTAACGTTCCAGTCTATTGTTCGGATATCATCACCATATTGATACGTTCGCACATCGTCAAACTCCAGGCCCGAACCTTTAAAAATAGACTGAAAATCGCCTTGCATTTGTGAGTTGATGGCTTTCCTCACTCTTATCTCGTATTTCCTTAACTTTTTGAGGATTTCCTTCATCCAAGGTAATTTTGCGTTCAAAAATAAGTAACCTGAATTTTCTGAATAAGTGAAGCAATTACATTTTCTCATATTCTTTATACTAACGGCGTGTATCTCAAAGCCAGAGATACCTACAGGTACGTTGAGCAAGGAGAAAATGTCTGCCATTCTCATCGACATTCATTTGTTAGAGACCAAGATTGATGCGCTCCGATTAGATAAGGATAGTGCGCGCATTACTTATGCCCATTTTGAAAATCTAATTCTTGAAAAACACGAGGTCGACAGGGAAACCTATCTGACTAGTCTCAAATTTTATACAGACCAGACGGAGGACTTTTATGATATATATGAAGTGGTGGTTGACTCATTGATGTTGAGAGAAAAAAATCAGAACATCAAGTAAATGTTACTCTATCCTAACAACATTGAGGAAAGATTGGAAGTAGATCAGATCAGAGATTTGATCAAAGATAACTGTGTCAGTGAGTCCGGAAAGCAGAGGGTGGATAGCGCTAGGGCAACGGATGACTTTGAAAAGTTAAGTGGCTGGCTTGCGGAGACTAATGAATTTTTGCAGGTATTGACTTCTGGTGAAACACGACCTCAATCCATTTTTGATGATATACAACCAAGTCTGAACCGAATCAAAGTCAAAGGGACCTACTTAGATGGCATTGACTTCCGGTTTTTAGCTAAAGCGCTACTCTCTCTCTACGACTGGACCCAGTTTTTTAAGAAACGCCAAAACTTGTATCCAGTGCTATGTCGCAAAACGATTGGGTTTGTGTCAGGGAAGAATATAGTAGATGCCATCTACCAAAAGATTGACGAGGAGGGTATTGTCCGAGATGATGCCTCACCGGTACTACAGGAGATCCGATCCCATATCAGGCAAGCAGAAAAGAAGGTAAGGAATACCATTCACAAGGTATTGGACAAGGCTAAGAAGGATGATTTTACCGAAGATGATAGCGCCGTAACCATTCGAGAAGGTCGCCTTGTGATCCCAGTTAGGGCTGAGTTCAAGCGAAAGTTATCAGGTTTTGTCCATGATGAATCTTCTACAGGGCAAACTGTCTTTATGGAGCCTACGGAAGTGCTTGAGTTGAATAATGAAGTAAGAGAATTGCGCTACCGCGAAAAAAGAGAGATCATATCTATCCTGATCCAATTGTCGGACCTACTGCGGGAGGAGTTGACAGATCTTGAGCATGGAGGGCGCTTTCTGACCTATCTAGACTTCGTTCATGCAAAGGCAAAGTTTGGGGTTCAATTCGAAGCTTGTGTACCAAAATTAAAGAAACAACCGGGAGGAGTTTTGCAAAGAGCTTATCACCCCTTATTGTGGTATGGTCATCGTCAAAGTGGTAAAATGGTTGAGCCATTGCAAATCGCATTTGATTCTGAATCCAGATTTTTGATCATATCAGGACCCAATGCCGGAGGCAAATCTGTTGCCTTGAAGACTATTGGCATCTTGCAGTACATGTTGCAATGTGGATTTCCGGTACCAGTTAGCCCCGACTCAGAGATGGGTGTTTATCGAAATATTTTCCTGGACATAGGAGATTCCCAATCTTTAGAGAATGACCTGAGTACCTATAGCTCACATTTGGCGGCTATGAAGTACTTCACAGAGTTTGCAGACAAGAAAACCATCATATTGATAGACGAATTTGGGACGGGGACTGAACCGCGTTTTGGAGGTGCTATCGCCGAGTCTGTTCTGGAGCAAATTGCTCAACAAAAGTCTTATGGGGTGGCCACTACTCACTATTCTAACCTCAAAGAATTTGCCGAGGATACCCCTGGGTTTACAAATGGGGCCATGCGATATGACAGGGCCAAGTTACAACCTATGTTTCAGTTGGAGATAGGTAAGCCAGGAAGTTCGTTTGCCTTAGAAATATCCAAGAAGATAGGTTTGAACGAAAAGATACTGCTCTCAGCCGAGAATAAGATTGGCGTAGAACAGGTTAATTATGATCATATGCTCAACGAGCTGGAGGCAGAAAAAGCTAAATACCTAGACGAAAATAAGCGTTTGAGGAAATCTTCTGAAGAACTAGCGGACTTGAGACGCGACTACGAAGAGCTTCGCGAAGCCTTGCAAAAAGAACGTAAGATAATCATCAAAGAAGCCAAAGAAGAGGCGAAGAGAATTGTTGGAGGTGCTAACAAAAAGGTAGAAAGAGCCATTCGCGAAATCAAGGAAACAAGAGCTCGAAAGGAGGAAACAAAACGAATCAGAGAAAACCTGAAGAAGTTTGAAGAGGGTATCAAAGTACCGGAACTGAAGTCTATAAAAAAGCCGAAGGACGATATATTGAAAGTGGGAGATCAGGTAATCATTGACGGCCAGGATACAGTAGGAGAAATCGTGAATGTCAAAGGGAAACAAGCCGAGGTTACCTTCGGTACTCTAAAATCCTTTGTCGCACTGACGAGACTTGAGAAGATATCTAACCGTCAAGCAAAAGAACAAAGAAAGGCAGCTGCCAGAGGCGTGGATATCAATCGTAAAATGGCAGAGTTTAGCCGGGAGCTGGACCTTAGAGGTAAAAGGGCTGAGGAAGTACTGCCCATGGTCGATACACTAGTGGATGAGGCCCTGATGCTTGGTGTAAACGAAGTCAGGATACTTCATGGCAAAGGTCATGGTATATTGAGAGAGATTATCCGTAATCATGTGCGAAACGATCCCAATATCTTAAAGGCAGAAGACGAACATGTAGAGCGTGGTGGAAGCGGGATCACTTTACTGACATTGAGATAATGAAAGAATATACTCGCCAACAACTTGCTCTACGAAATGGACAGGATAGAGAAGAGGTGTGGGTAGCCTTTAAAGGGGATATTTATGATGTGTCCTCCAGTAGACTCTGGAAAGACGGTAAGCACTACGAACACTGGTCTGGTCAAGACTTAACTCTCGAGTTGACCGATGCTCCTCATACGAATCAAGTTTTTAAGAAATTTCAAAAAGTAGGCAAGTTGATATGAAGTTAATAGGGGATGCGGGAGGTACGAGTACGGATTGGAGGCTGCTGGACGGAGATGATATCAGGCAGTTCAAAACAGTCGGTTTCAATGTCAATAGCTCCTCGTTAGATGGTTTTTCAACAGAGCTACAAGAGCATTTTCAGGGGATAAAGTTTGATGAGATTCATCTTTACATTGCCGGGCTTCCTAAAGATGATCCTAAACATCCGGTGCGCAGCGCTATTCATCAGACTTTGCAGGTGACCAACGTCTATCTGTACAACGACATGCTGGGTGCCGGACAAGCGCTGTACCTCAAAGATGCTGGTTGGGTTGGAATCCTCGGGACAGGTTCTGGGTTGGCCTATTACGATGGAACTGAAATCACCAAACGTATTCCGGGTCTCGGCTATATTCTGGGTGACGAAGGGAGTGGTGCTGACATCGGAGCCAGGCTTTTGAAGGACTTCTTGAGGGACCAGATGCCTGAGGACATAAAGCAGCGTTTTTCCAAACGATTTGAGATAGATGAAAGATCCGTATTGAAATCTATCTATGAGGAGCGACAGGGAGGCAAGTATTTTGGAAATTTTTCCAAATTTGCGTTTCAGAACCGTGATACGTCCTATTGCTATCAGTTGTTAGTTGATGCTTTTTCCTTGTATTTTGATACTTATTTCAAGAATGAGGAACTTACAGAACCTGTGAATTTCTCTGGATCAGTGGCTTTCTACTATAGTGACATCTTGAGAAGAGTAGCAAGTGATAAAGGGGTCTTCGTCGGCAAAATCCTGGAGTCTCCGATAGCCGGATTGACATTATACCATCAATAAATTTCAAGATTTTCACTTGCTAGCATGATCAGATTTCAGCGCTGTTAAGAGATTGTTAAAATCAGGCACTGATTCACGCTTACATTTTAATATGTTACGAATTAAAATCGGTTAAATTTAAAATTACCGTAATCTATAAATACAAATACCTGATAGGTATGACTTGAAACCGATATTTATTTGGCATTTATATGTTAATATAATGTTAACTAACTCCCGGTATTTTTAACTCTTAAGACATCTTAACCACCTTGTTTAACTCTACTTTTGCGATAGTGAAAACTAATCAAAACACAAATGAAAAGAAATCTACTATCGCTTGTATTGCTCGCCTTTGGATTGTCCTATGCTTACGGGCAGGGTAGTACTAGTTCGGCAATGAACGGGAGAGTGGTTGACGAAAATGGAGAACCACTAATCGGGGCGACTGTCATAGCCCTGCACCAACCTACGGGGACAGATTATGGTGCCGTCACCAACATCGACGGTTACTATTTCTTTCCTACCATTAGGGTAGGAGGACCTTACAAAGGTACCGCTTCCTATATCGGGTTCGAGACGAAAGCGACAGACAATATCGTATTGAAATTGGGCGAAAAGAGGAACATCAACTTTTCACTTGCCGAAGCTGCTACACAGCTTGCCGAGATCGTGGTATCTGCACAGACGGATGCAGTTATCAATAGTGGTAGGACCGGTGCCGCTACTAACGTTACTTCCGAGACAATTGATCGAAACCCTTCCATTAGTCGTTCTATTGATGACTTTGTGCGATTGACACCTCAAGCTGCCACTGGCGTAGGAAATGGAGGCACCTCAATTGCCGGGCGAAGTGGTCGGTACAACAATATTACCATAGATGGTGCGGTCAATAATGACGCCTTTGGCTTGAACGCAAGTGGCCAACCTGGAACCAACGCCGGATCGGAAATCATTAGTTTGGATGCTGTTCAGGAAGTATCAGTACAGGTGGCGCCTTACGATGTGACCAAAGGATCATTTACTGGCGGAGGTATCAATGCCGTCACCAGAAGTGGTACAAAT